>JAWXCG010000222.1:0-15281 GCA_034440555.1 Pseudomonadota bacterium | reverse complement strand
CCGGGAATGGCTTCGTGCAGGAACAGCGATTCCATATCCCAGATCGTGCGCGATGGCAGATCGTAGGTGTTGACATAAAACAGGCCGGGGCGCTTGCCATCTTCGCTCGGCCCCTGATAGCTACCGCCGGACGAACTGGCAGCGCGGTAGGCCTCCACCGGACGAATCTCGAACCCGGCCTTGGGCGTCAACGAGAACAATTTCGGCACGCCTTCCTCGGTGCGTTTTCTCAATGCGTTGTAAGCATCGAGCAGGGCTTGCTCAGTGTCGAACTTGAACTCTTTGCTGGTCGTGACGTGTTTGAAGAAATCTTTCAAGTCGCCTTTGAAGGCAACCTGTTGCATCACCGCTTTCATCTCGCCTTGAATGCGCGCGACTTCATCGAGGCCGGTTTGATGAATCGCGGCCGGCGTCAGGTCGGTGGTGGTTTGGGTCTTGACGTTATAGGCATACCAGGCTTCACCATCGGGCAGCGCCGACAGTGAGACGCTGTCGCGACAGGCGGACAGATATTCGTCCTTGATGTAAGTGTGCAAGCGCCCGAACGCCGGCGTGATCTGCTCGGCGATCAGCTTCTGGTAAGCATCGGTCAGGCGGGCTTTGTCGGCGTCGGAAAAGTCCTTGGGCAGGCGCTCGATCGGTCCCCAGAACACGCTCGATTCGGGCTTGCCTTTGGTAAACGTTTCCAGCTGGGGCAGCACTTTCACCATCAATACTTTGGGCTGCACGATGCCCGCCTTGACGCCTTCGCGCATGTTGGCGATGGCGGTGTCAAACAGCGCGGGCGCGAGGTTGGCACGGACCAGCCAGTTGTCGTAATCCTTTACCGTAGCAAACGGCTGCGCACTGGTGCCGGAACCGAGCTGAGCGAAAAACTGCGTAAAGTTTCCGAACTGATTGATCGGCTGCATCCAACCCGGAAAGCGCTCTCCCTCCAGATTCAGTCGACGCTCGCGCGCGAAAATGTCGTACGACAGACGCGCCTGACCATCCAGCACTTCTGGGTCGATGGCGTTGACCTTGTCCAACCAGCTCTGATCAAAGTCGTGTTGCTCTTTGCGCGACTCGGCACTGAAAAAGTTGGGCAGTCGGTCGTTGTAGCGCGGATCGCCGACGAACGTGGCCTGAATCGGATTGAGTTCGAGCGAGGCCTCCCAGAAATCGGCATACAGCTTCTCCAACTCGGCTGCGACTGCGGCGGGTTCAGCCTTGACGGTCTGGCTCGTCGCCGGAGCATTGGCGGGGTCGGCAGCGCCGGTGGCAGGATCGTCCGATCCACAAGCGGCAAGCGCAAGGGCCAAAGACAGCGGCAGCAAACGAAGATTCATGTTGGACTCATTCGAGAAGGAGGGAACGCGCGCACAATACGACCAGCGCGCGCGCTGGGCATGGGCCGAAGGTAGGGGTGCCGTGCGCAGGTGCAGAGCATGCTGCGCAGGCGGTGCTGGCTAAGGCGACCCGTGCAGCGCGCGCTCGTCGTCACGCCCGCGTAGATTGGGTTTGGCCGGCGCGCGAGGTTTGTAGTCTTCGGGTGCCTTGAGTTTGAACTTGCTCTCGCTGCTGGCGCCATTGAGTGTCAATGCCACGGTGTAGTCGCCTGGGGTGAGAAACAGGCGATGACCCAGGCGCACCGATTCGGCGTAGGGCGACTTGGCGAGTTTGCCCAGCCCGGCTGTATCTTCGACGTTGGCTTTGTCGGTATCCGTCGCTGTTGGTGCATTGTCGACGGCCAATTCTGTTTTGTCCTTGGCAGCTTTGTCGACTGCGGTTTTTTCGGCGGCGGTTTCCGCGGGCAATGCCAGCGCTGGATCGACAATCAGATCCCACTCAAAGGTATTGATGCCGCGTCGCGCATCGACGCTGATTTCCCGGAGTGGGCGTTGCTTTGCATCGAGCACGCGCAATTCGCCCTTGCCGTCGGCGGCGGCCCAGAAGCTGATCATGCTTTTTGGTAGGTCGGGCGTTTCATCAAACCAGCGCGCAGCGCGTCCGCGCCAGCCGCGTTCAGCTTGCACCGGGTCAATCGCAAACACGTGCACGGGTTTGCTGCGTACCGTCTCGGTCAGCTCCTGCACCGGCAGAGCATCGGCAATCCACACGCTGCGCCCATGGGTACCGGCAATGATCTCGCGATCACGCGGGTGAATCACCAGATCATGCACCGGCACATTCGGCAGGCCGGCATCGAAGGCTTGCCAGCTCGCGCCACGATTGATCGAAACATACACGCCCCGATCGGTGCCGACATACAGCACATCACCGTTGACCGGATCCTCGCGCACCACGTTGACCGCCTCGGCGGGCAGATTGTTGCTGATCGAACGCCAGGAACTGCCCAGATCATCGCTGACATAAACCAGCGCGCTGGGGTCGTCGTTGCGGTAATTGTTGAAACTTGCATAGGCGCGCTTGAGCGCGTGGCTCGAGGCAACCACGCGGCTCACCCAATGATCGGGAAGACGCGCCGAAACGTTGCGCCAGTCGTTGCCGCCGCCGGTGGTGACCCAGACGTTGCCGTCGTCAGTACCCGCCCAGATCAGGCCGAACTGTTTGGTCGATTCGCTGATCGAAGTGATCGTGGCAAAGGGCACATTGCCGCGATTGCGACTGGTGGTCAGATCGCCACTGATCGCATTCCAGGACTTGCCCTGGTCAAATGAGCGAAACAACTTGTTGGCGGCAAAATAGACCACATCCTGATTGTGTGTGGACAGCACCACCGGTGTGTTCCAATTGTAGCGCAGCGCCGGCTCTTTGATTTTTTCGCGTGGGCGTACTGAACCTCCGCCATCGGCGTCCTGGCGGTTGTAGAACCCAAACTGATAGCCGGTGTAAACGGTGTCGTCGCGCGAATCGATCGCTACGTGCATGCCATCGCCACCGCCGATGGTGCTCCAGTCTTCGCCGAGTTCCCAGCGCGTGCGCGACGAACCTTTGAGCGTGCCGTTGTCCTGCAGGCCACCGTAAACGTTGTACGGCTCGGCCATATCCACATTGATCGAGTAGAACTGACCAACCGGTTGTCGATCAAGTTTCAGCCAGCTGGCGCCGCCGTCGTAACTGACGTCCACTCCGCCATCGTTGCCATTGAGCATGCGGCTCGGATTTTCGCGATCGATCCACCAGGCATGGTGATCGACGTGCACGTGCGGGTGATTCATGCCAGTGAAAGTCTTGCCGCCATCGGCCGAGGTGATCAGCGGCATGCCCAGCACATACAGGCGATTGGCGTCGTCGGGCGCCACACGCAGTTGACCGAAGTAGTAGCCATAGGTGTAGGTCACTTCGCTCAGCGGGCGCTCGTGCGTACGCTTCCAGTTGGCGCCGGCATCGTCGGATCGGTAGATTTCCAGGCCACGGATGTCGGTGTTGAACAGCGCCGCCTCAGCATCGTTGAGTGCATCGACCAGGTCCTGGATTTTCAGTTCATCACTCTTGATCAGCGCAATCAGCGACTTTGCATCCAGCTCGGTATCCAGATCGCTACTGCGGATGAAGGCTTCAATCTCATCCGGATCCTGGGCCAGAAATTGCTCCTTGCTCATGGTCTTCAGTCGCCGTGCCGACAACGGCCGATCGCCGAGATCCTGTTCATCGACGGGAAGGTCTTCCCAGTTATCGACACTGGCATAGAGCACACCGGGTTGGCTCGCCGACAGCGCCAATCCGATACGACCCACCTGCTTGCCCTGCGGCAGGCCAGCGCTGAGGCGCGACCAGTTTTGGCCGCCATCCATCGACTTGTAAATGCCCGAGCCTTCACCGGATTCGCTGAATTTCCATGCGCTGCGGGCGTGGTCCCACATTGCCGCGTAGAGTACGTCGGGGTTGCTCACGTCCATGGCCAAATCGATGGCGCCGGTGTGGCCGGTGCCGATCAGGGACTGGGTCCAACTTGCCCCAGTGTCGCGTGTACAGAACACGCCGCGACGACCGCCTTCGGAATAGAGCCGGCCAATGGCGGCGACGCACAGGCGCTGACTGTCTTTGGGATGCACCACGATACGCGCGATGCGGTCGACATCGCTCAGACCCGCGTGTCGAAACGTGGCGCCCTCATCGTCGGAAACAAATACGCCCATGCCGCCATACGAGGAGCGTGAGGCATTGGGTTCGCCCGAGCCGAGCCACAGGCGCTTGGGCAGATTCGGATCGGTGGCGATATCTCCGCTGACCGTGGTCGGCATCGAGTCCGACAGTGGCGAAAAGCTGACGCCATTATTGGTCGTCTTCCAAACGCCACCGGTGGCATAGGCCACATAGAAACCATACGGTTGACCAGGAATCGATTCGACATCCACGACTCGACCGCCCTGCACCATGGGCCCGATCGACCGCCACTTCAAACCATGAAACAGCGACTCCTGTTGCAACTTGTCGTGCTGTTGCCAGGACGCCCAGGCCGCGGTCGGCGGGTCGGTCGGCTCGATGGCAGGTGCGATGGTCGCGTTCAACAAGCCGCATAACATCGCCAAGGAAATAGCAGGGCGTAGAATCATCGCAAGTCCCCCGGAAAGAAAGCCAACGATAGCGAAGCGGCGCGGATTTTACGATGTGCCGTTCGTCGGCATACCTGAGCGCGCGCCAGTCGCCGCAGATCATGGGTGTACCCATTGTTTCGACGCGCTGCACTCACGCTGTATATTTTTCGCTGGCCGGGTCGCGAGTGTGGTGTTGCACCCTATGCGACACATAAAATCGCGTCCTCGAGCCCGTGGCTTCGTTGCGAATCTTGCCAAGGCCACCAGCCTAGGCGGCAATTCGCGCCTCGCCTCGGGGCCGAATCCATCCATTTTATTTGCGCCGCATAGGGTGCAACGCCACACTTGCCCAGTAGCCGCTGCCACATTCCCGCTAATCTTGCGCCCCTCGTGACAAGCAACCTTGGACTGCATGAGCAACGACTCGACCAGGTTTCCCGACGCTGCTGCGCACTTCCTGCTGGAAGGCGCCGCGGGCAGCATCGAGGTTGCCAGCGACAGGCCTGCGCAGTCGCCGCGCCTGGGCACAGCGCTGATCTGTCACCCGCATCCGCTGCACGGGGGCAGCATGCAGAACAAAGTGGTCACCACCACCGAACGCGCGCTACGCGAACTGGGCTTGAGTACGTTGCGCTTCAACTTTCGCGGTGTCGGCCAGTCCCAGGGAAGTTACGACGAGGGTCGCGGCGAGGGCGAGGACTTGCTGCTGCTGGCGCAGTGGGTGCGTGCGGCACGCCCGCGCGATGTGCTTTGGCTCGCCGGATTCTCTTTCGGCGCGTTTGTTTCGATCACCCGCGCGGCCGCAATCGCGCCTGCGCAGTTGATCAGTCTGGCGCCGCCGGTTGGGCGCTGGCAGTTCGAGGCGATCGCTTATCCGCAATGTCCGTGGCTGGTCATACAGCCTGAAGCCGATGAAGTAGTGGATGCCGCCGCTGTGTTTGTCTGGGCCGAGCAGCTGACGCCGAGGGTGGAGCTGGTGCGCTTTCCCAACGCCTCGCATTTCTTTCATGGTCAGCTGACCACGCTGCGCGAAGCCATCCAGACGCGGTCACGTGCACCACTGCCGCCGCTGGAGCAATAGTCGGTGACGCCGCGTTTTACGCCAACACAGGCCTACCTGGCTGGAGCCGCTGCCGGACGCTGGCAAAGCGACACTGCGCAACGCGCCGTGTTACCGACTCTGGACCGCATCGACCAGGGCTTGTGTGCCGATTCGGACATGGGATTGATCGATCGCTTGCGGCGCAGCCTGCGTGGTCCCGAGCGTGTGCGCGGGCTCTATCTCTGGGGCGGCGTGGGTCGTGGCAAGACTTTTCTGGTCGATCTGCTGCACGATGCGTTGCCCGGCGAGCGCAAGTTGCGCCTGCACTTCCACCGCTTCATGGGGCGCGTGCATCAGGCATTGCGCGCGCACGCGGGTGAGCAAGATCCGTTGCGCACGATTGCGCGTCAATTCGCGCGCGAGGCGCGGCTGTTTTGCCTCGACGAGTTTTTCGTGCAGGACATTGGCGATGCCATGATCCTGGCAGAATTTCTCAAGCACTTGATTGACGCCGGCGCCACCCTGGTCACCACCTCCAACCTGCCGCCGCGACGCCTGTATGAACATGGTCTGCAACGTGAGCGCTTTCTGCCGGCGATCGCGCTGATCGAGCGCCATTGTGCAGTCGTCGAACTGGCCAGCACTACTGATTACCGGTTGCGTACGCTGACTTCTGGTCAGGTCTATCACACGCCACTGGGTGCGGCCTCGGAATCCGCAATGACGGCGAGCTTCAATCGACTCGTACCGGGCGCCTTGCGTCCCTCCGGCCACATGATCGTCAATGAGCGAGCGATCCCGGTGCGCGTCCGCGCCGACGGTATCGCATGGTTCGAGTTTGAAGCACTGTGCGAAGGACCGCGCTCGGTTGCCGACTACATCGAGCTGGCGCGAAGCTTCAAGACCGTATTCCTTTCCGGTGCGCCGATTCTCGGTACCAGTGCCAGCGGCGAAGATGCGTGCAAGCGCTTCGTGCATCTGATTGATGAGTTCTACGACCGCAACGTCAACCTGATCATCAGCGCAGCCGCAAAGCCTACGGAGCTCTATCGCGGCACTCGCCATCGTCAGGAATTTGCGCGTACCGAAAGTCGTTTGATCGAAATGCAGAGCGCCGAGTATTTGGCGCGTGGGCACAAGCCCTGACTGCGCGTGGTGGACGCGGCCGCGAACGGTCGAGGCTTCGGCGGAGTTGTGTCCAACGCTGCGCCGCTCGCACAGCGCTTGCACTCAGCTGGCGAGGAGGAAATAGAGCAGGTTGTTCTGAAAATACGGGTTGACCGTCAGCTGACCATGACGTTCGCAAAGAAAAAAGGTCTGCGCGATCGGGAAGAAATTGAAAGGTTCGCGTTCGCGACCGGTACTCTGCGTCGCGCGACCGACCTGCGACGCTCGCGTAACCAAGCCATCGCCCGGTTCGAGCATCAGGCGATCGTAGTCGCGACTGATATCGGTTTGCTTCAGCAACTGCCGATCGAAGATCAGGCGCTCACCCTCGGCATCAGACTCCAGCATGGCGCGCGCCTGGGTCAACTCGCAGTCGCCGCCAAACACCGCGATGTCGATCTCGGCATCTTCAAGGGAGGGCGTCAGCGCCCATTGAAATCGTCGCGCACGCCGCAGGTTTCGCTCAAACGTCTTTTGCAACTGCTTTACCGCAGCATCACCCAGCTCGGCAGAATCGACCGACTTGCGGACCCGATCCATCACTTCGGGTGAGTACACCGACCAGTGGCGGCTGCGCCAGGAAGCAGGATCGTAAATGTCGATATCCAGTTCCTGACCATTGGCATCCACGATACTTTTTACCAGTGGGTGCGGCAGGGTTTCGAACGGCGTCGAGAATGTGCTCATCACTTCCACCGGAACTGTGCGCAGCGCAATGCGATAGCCCTGGAACAGTCGCTTGACGCTGGCCACCGAACCCAGGTTGGGCGTTCCCAACAGTACGACGCGACGAATGCGGGTCGAGGCTTCATTCCATTGCGCCGGGCGTTCCCAATCCAGCACGTCGTTGGGCCCGTAACGAAGATAATAATTTGTGATCAGTCCACCGTTGCTGTGCGCGATGATGTCCACGCGCAGTGTCGGATCGGCGTAGTCGATGCGGATCTGATCAATCAACTGGTGCAGGGCACGCACTGCTTCGACGTTGTCGCGTCGCCAATCGTAGAGAAGAACGTAGTAGTGGCGCCGATCGCCAGTGCCAATCGGTTCTCCCGGCTTGCCACGGTGGTAGCGGCCGATCTTCTCCAGTGTGCCAAGCAATCCGGAATAGAAATCCACACCGCCGACACCGAAAAACAAGTCGCCCGGAATCAATCCACGGCCTTCGCGCTCATCGGCTTCCATACGCGCCAGACTGCGGTAATTGCTCAGCGCCAGCGCGCCGATCGAGCCGGGCCACACTTCTTCTCCGCTTTTGCGATCGACCAGGGTTGAGCCCATCAAGCCATGGATCACGATCACCGGTGGCTGACTCTGATTGTTGCTGGCCCCCGCATACAGCCGCGCCAGATCCGGCCTGGGATCAAGGCTGGAGCAGCCTGCCAGCAATTGCAAAGCAACCAAGCCAATAAGCAGCCGCCCGATCAGCTGGGTATGCCTCGCAAAAGGGAACGCGGAAAACGAGTTCACGGCCATAGATTCAACATGTGCGCAGTGGATCGCCCAGTCTAAGGACTTGCGGCGCTCAATGCGCGCTACGACCGCTCGCGTTTAGCTCGGCAGTATCTCACCGTTCACGTACAGCCAGCGTCCGTTTACGCGCTGGAAGCGGCTGATCTCATGCAGACTTTGAGCGCGATGCCCGCCTTCGCGCCAACACGCAACAAATTCGACCGTGGCCGCATCGGGTCCGGTTTGAACATGCTGTTTTACGTCAAGGCTGATCCATCGCGTGGTGTCCGAACGATCGAACGCCATCGACTCTGGTCTTGTTTTGGGATGCCAGCTCGACAGCAGATAGTCGCTCAAACGCACCACATAGGCACTGTAGCGGGAGCGCATCAGGGCTTCAGCTGTGCCCGCAAGCTCGCCTGCATGCAACGGAGCGCAGCACTCGCCGTAGCGTTTGCCCGAGTCGCAGGGACAGGGCGCGCTTGAGCGATCAGTGGATTTCGTGGACATGGGTGTGACTCAAGGGATGAGTGCACTATGGCAGGTGTCGTGCTGCAGCGTTGGTTGGCGCATTGACGCAAGACCGAAGGTGCGCCGTTACTCGGGTTGAATGGGGCGATGCGGGCACCGGTCCGCTCTATCCACCTGCAAGGGAAGGCTGCACGATGTACTTGCAATTCGAGTTACTGGACGCGTTACGTTGCGTTGCTTCGTTGCCGCGGCAAGGACGGTTTGTCGCGCGGCAAAAATAGCTGGAATTTGATCGGTCCGATCGGGGCATCTGATCCTGAGCCCGCCGCCACCAATGAAGCGCGCGATTGATTCGCATTGGCTCAATCGCGCGGCAGTGGTGCCGACGGCCATGTTGCCTCGGCTGGTTCGCGGAGCAACACGATGGCGCTGCGCATTGCTGTTGCTTGTCCAAAAGCGGGCCCGGGAAATCGCTCCCGGGCCGGGCGCCATTCAAGTATTGCCAATTGATGTCAGCCGCTCAGCCGACTGGCATGGCAAATCATGGCCGCTCTTCTTCCGTACTGTGTCCAGTTGCCGGCGACGACTCGACGAGATGGGAGTACGCATAGATCGTGCCCTTGGACGGCCGAATGGTATCGGGCATCCACACCCGACCCACTTGGAAGGTCTGCGGCTGGAAGTTTTCGATCACGGTGCTGGTCAGCGGTATTTCGACCACGCCGGTGCCTGGAGTCGGACCGACATCTAGCACCAGAAGCATCTGTCCATCTGCTGACCAGGAGAGTTCGATACTGGGCTTGATGGTTTCCACCACAACACTACCCACCAGCGTTTCGCCCAGGTACACACGGAGTTCGGAGTTGACATTGTTCCAGGCGAATCCAGTTTGCCAGCCACTGTAATCAACACGCAGCACCTGGGTATATTCCGTCTTGTCTTCCATCGGAATAATCCAGGCGAGCAACGGCCACCAGGAGCGTCTGCCGGAAACCGGGTGGGAGTTGCCTTCGTAGAAGGTGGTATCGAACTGCACCTGATGGCGATAAAGGCCCAATGACACCGGGGTGCGTTCCAGGTAGTTGGTGAAGTACAGGCTGGACGGTGTTACGGCTGAGTTGGTGCTGTCGCAAATCGCGCCGCCACCACCACCCGGAGGCGGTGGCGGTGGTGGCCGCGCGGGCAAACTTCCCGTCAAACGTAGGGGCGCGATGTCGCGGACCAGGGTGACGCTGCGGTTGCTGGCTTCCCAGAAATTGGTATGTTCACTCGGAACGTCATTTAGGTCATTGATCCAAGTCGTGTAGCCCGGGGCGCTGCCACCGATCTCTGGCAATTCAGCCATTGCCGTGGACTGGGGGGGAGGCGGTGAGGGGTTCTGGGGAGGCAGCAGCAAGGGGTCCAGGCCTTGACCAGAGCCGATGCTGCAGGCTGCGTGCAGTAGCCCGGGCGTGAGTGCGGCGCCGATGAGCGCCGCCAGCAGCTTGGATTTCATGTGATTCCTCTGGATTTGACCAAATGGTCAGCTGAACTTGTCATCAACTACTCCCCAAAGCGCTCAATGAGCGCTCAAGGCGCTGACGGGCGGGACTGTGCGGCTGAGTTTCCCGCGCCAGGATCGGCAGCGCTTCGCGCCATAACATCCTGGATTCTGCCCCCCTGCCCTTGCGTGCCAGCCAAAGCGCTTTTTCGCCTGTGGCCAGCGCAAAGGTCAGTCCCTTGATGGCGCTGAGGCCACGCAATCCCGCCTCTATTTCAGGCTCGGCTGCGTCCAGCTGGCCAAGATCGGAGAGGGCACTGCCCAAGCCCAGCCGCAGGTAGGCGGCATTCTCGCCGTCACGATCGTCACTGCGCATTGCAGTGGCAACGGCCTCGCGGTAATGCAGCTCGGCGCGCTTGGGATCACCAAGCAGAAGCTCGAGCTCCCCGGAATTGGCCACGACCAGAGCCAGCATCGCATGGTCAGGGTTCAGTCGTGCGCGCAGGATGCGCAAGGCTTCGCCATAGTCCGCGCGCGCGCCTTGCAGATTGCGTTGTTCGGTACGCAGTATCGCGCGTCCGTTCAAGGCGAATGCGAGCTGCAAGCTGTCTGCGCCAAACACTTTTTCGGACGACTCGATCTGCTGTGCCAACAGGCTTTCAGCCTTGTCGAGTTCGCCCATTGTGGTGTACGCGTACGCCAGCAAGCGCAGCGTGTCGAGCATCGCTGGATGGTGTTTTTGCAATTTCCTCTGCTGCGAGTCCAGCAAAGCCTGCAGCTGTGTCCGCGCGGGACCGGTCTGATTCAGTGTCATCAACACGCGTGCACGCAGTCGCTGCGCCTGGGCGTGGTCCACAAACTGATCCTCGACCCGGGGGTCGAGCAGCGCAATGGCGCGCTCGGCGGCGGCCAGCGCACCTTCCTTGTCATTGGCGCCGCGTAGCACACGTCCGCGCATCAACCAGGTTCTTCCCTGATCGGATTTTGGCACCTCGAGTGTGTTCGAAAGCAGCGCCAGCGCCTGCTCGCTTAGCTCGATGGCCCTGGCGTCGTCACCCTGGTAGGAAACCGACTCGGCATGCAGGCGCAGTGATGCCAATCGCTGCAGTGCCGGCATCTGGGCATCAGCCTGAGCAGCCAGCGCTGCGGCTTCGGCGTCACGGCCCAGGCTCTGCATGACCCGCGCGAGGCTCAGCTGCATGCGGTGGCGCAGTTGCGGATCATCAAACTGCGCGAAGTCCAGCGTACGTGCTCCGATATCCAACACATCGCTGACCGTCAACTTTTCGCCAAGGGCCTGCGACGGATCCGCCTGCGCGAAGGTTTGTTCGATGAACGCAGTGACCTGCTCGGCGCGCGCCCGTTCGATTTCGGCGCGATGCAGCTGACGCGCAACCTCATCACGTTCCTGGCGCAGGGCGCCGGCCTGCAACCAGAGCACCACGGCAAAGGCGCTCAGCGCAGTGACAAATCCGCTGGCGAGCGTCGTCGCCAACCGGTGCCGACCGATGAATTTGCGCACGCGATAGCCGCGGCCCATGCCACGCGCCAGGACTGCCTCGCCCTCCAGAAAACGCTGGATGTCTGCGCGCAATTCTGCGGCACTGGCATAACGTTCCTGCGGCCGCTTGCGCAGCGCGTGCAGCACGATTCGATCGATATCTCCGTGCAGCGCGTTGATCAGCGTGCTGGTGCGCGTACCGCCGCGTTGCATTGCCAGACGCTCGGCCGCGGCGTTGTCGCCAAGTTGCAATGCGCGCAGCCGCGCGCTGGGCGGCGGCGGTGTCAGCTCGCAGATCTGCTCCTCGATCTCCCGCGGCGACAGCCCATCCAGCGCGTAGGGGCGCACACCGCTCAGCAGCTCGTAGAGCAACACGCCAAGCGCGTAGACGTCGCAGCCGATGCTGATGGCCTGGCCGCGCACCTGCTCAGGCGCGGCATGGTTCGGCGAGAAGAAACGCGCGTGCGTAGCGGTGCTGTCCATTGCCGCGGTCTGTGTATCAAGTGCTTTGGCGATGCCGAAGTCGAGTAGCTTGGGCTGGCCATCACGAGTCACCATGACATTGCTCGACTTGATGTCGCGATGCACGACCAGATGCCGATGAGCGTAATCAACGCCTTCGCACAGCTGGGCAAACAGGCGCAACCGTGATTTCAGGTCGAGCTTGTGTTCGGTACAGTATTGATCGATGGTGACGCCGTCGATCCATTCCATCGCGTAGTACGGGCGGCCTTGCATGTCTTCGCCGCACTCGATCAGACGCGCGATGGCCGGGTGTTCCAGCCCGGCCAACATTTGCCGTTCGAGGCGGAAGCGGCGCAGCGTTTCGTCGGTGGCAACCAGAGGCAGCTGAACCTTGATCGCCGCTTGTTGCTGCACTTCGCCGATGCGGCGACCGAGATACACCTGACCCATACCGCCGCGGCCAACCAGGCGCAGCAGCTCGAAGCTGCCCAGGCGCTGCCCCGGCTCCAGACCTTCCCAGCTTTGCGCGATTGAGGCGAATGGCACCTCGGGCAGGTTTTTCCCAGGTGCCGTATCGACCGCGAGCATGGCGCGCAGCAATTGCGCGGTCTCGTTGTCTACATTGACCAGACGCTGCTCTCGCGCCTGCGCTGTCAGCGCCAGCAATTCATCGAACAGGGCTAGCAGTGCATCCTGTTCGGCGACCGACCCAGTCAAGGCATCTCGCCGAGTTTGGTTTCAAGGAACGCGCGTGCAAAGCGCCAGAGCCGCCCCTCCGTTGCCAGTGACACGCCCAGCGCCTCGGCGGTCTGCTCGGCATTCAGGCCAGCGATATGCCGCAGCTCCACTGCGCGTGCTGCCTGTTGATTGACCTTTTCCAGTGCCTCGAGCGCTTCATCCAAACTCAACCACTGCAGCAGTCGCTGCTCTTCGTCGCTCGGGTGCAGCTCTGCGGCTTCAAGCGCGACGTGCTGCGCGTCAAAGCCACCTCGCTTCTGCGCATGCCGATCGCGGATGTGATTGCTGATGATCTTGCGCATTGCGTGCGCCGCAATGGCGCAGAAATGCGCTCGGTTCTGCCAGTCCAAACGTTGTTGCGGCAACAGGCGCATATAGGCTTCGTTGACCAGTTCAGTGGCCTGCAAGGTGACCGGCGAACTCGAACGCAGGCTGCGCGCGGCGACTTGGCGCAACAACGGGTACACCGCTTCGAACAGCGCCGTTTCCGCATCGCGGTCGCCACCTTTCCAACGCATCAGCAATTGTGAAATATCGGCTTTGAATTCAGCGGCGTTGGATTCAGACATTGGGAGGCGGATCGCCGCAGGGCTCTGTGTGGATGGAAACGCGGGGACGGCAATTAGCGCCGCGGTTCCCAGCGGCACTGCTGACTTCAATCCATGAGCCAGGCCGCAGCTACACCCCACGACATCGGATGCGATATTGCGCCCCAGCGCTGCTTTCATTCCTAGGCAGGCCGCGACAGCTTACCGAATCGGCGAGAATTGTAGCGCAGGCAACTTGGCCCGGTGGCTTAATCCAAGCGGCACCTCGGCAGTGGCTGAGGCAAGTCAGTGGTGTCAGCGCCGGAGCAGCGTGCAGAGAAAGTGAGAATGGGCGTTTGATCGTCTGCCCTCACGGCGCACGCGGTTCGAGCTTGCGGCGCGCTGGTTAGAGGAAGAGTCGGTAGGCGGGATTTGCGCTCTCATCTTCGTAGTCATAGCCCAGGCGATTCAGAAACTCCTGGAATTCTCCCATCTCCTCTGGCGGCACCTGCATGCCGACCAGCACGCTGCCGTAATCGGCGCCGTGGTTGCGGTAGTGAAACAAGGAGATATTCCAGTCATGACTCATGCTGTTGAGGAATCGGATCAGCGCCCCGGGGCGATCGGGAAATACGAACCGATAGAGCAATTCGTTGGTTGCCGCCGGGCAGCGGCCGCCGACCAGATGGCGGATATGCGATTTGGCCAATTCGTTTTCGGTCAGGTCGATGGTGGCATAGCCATGCTCTCGCAAACACTCGATCAATTGCAGCGACTCGGCACGGCTGGCGGTCTGCAGCCCGACGAAGATATGCGCCTCGGCAGCATCGCTATAGCGGTAGTTGAACTCAGTGATGTTGCGCGCACCGATCAACCCCATGAAGCGCTTGTACGCCCCGGGTTGCTCGGGCAGCGTGACCGCGAGCACCGCCTCGCGCTGTTCACCGACTTCGGCGCGCTCGGCGACGAAGCGCAACCGGTCGAAATTCATGTTCGCGCCCGACGCAATCGCTATGACCGTTACATTTTTCAGACCATTGCGGCGCAGATAGTCCTTGGCTCCGGCAACTGCCAGCGCGCCAGCGGGCTCCAGGATCGATCGGGTGTCCTCAAATACATCCTTGATTGCCGCGCAAATGGCGTCGGTATCCACCAGCACCATTTCATCGACATACTGTTTGGCGAGGCGAAAGCACTCTTCGCCGACCAGCTTGACCGCCGCACCATCGGCGAACAGGCCAACCTGCGCCAGCTTGATGCGCTCGCCCTGCGCCAGCGACTGAGTCATTGCCGCAGCGTCACTGGCCTCGACGCCGATGATGCGTGTTTCGGGGCGCAATCGCTTGATGTATGCCGCCACGCCTGCGATCAAGCCACCGCCGCCGACGCAACAAAAAACCGCATGGATGGGGTCCGGATGCTGGCGCAGAATCTCCATGCCGATGGTGCCCTGGCCGGCGATCACATCGGGATCATCGTAAGGGTGCACAAACGTCAGCTGCTCGCGTGCTTCGATTTCGCGCGCATGCGCATGGGCTTCGTCGAAGGAGTCGCCATGCAGCACAATCTCCGCGCCGCGCGCGCGCACTGCGTCTATCTTGATTTGTGGCGTGGTCACCGGCATGACGATCACGGCGCGACAACCGAGCTTGCTGGACGCCAGGGCCACACCCTGGGCATGGTTGCCGGCTGAGGCGCAGATCACGCCGCGCGCGCGTTCATCCGCACTGAGCCGCGCCATCTTGTTATAGGCACCTCGCAATTTGAACGAAAAAACCGGCTGCATATCCTCGCGCTTGAACAAAACGCGATTGCCCAATCGGGCCGACAGCAGCGGCGCCAACTCCAGCGGCGATTCAATTGCCACATCATAGACGCGAGCGGTGAGGATTTTTTCGAGATAGTCGTGCGGCGGACAATCGTGTTGCAGATTGCCGTGCTGGAGTTGATCGTGCTG
>JAWXCG010000221.1:0-5121 GCA_034440555.1 Pseudomonadota bacterium | reverse complement strand
TCGATTGCCGATAGATATTTGCCCAGCGCGATTTCCTGCAAGTCGGGCGCAATCCCCACGTTCTTTCTTGAATCCTCGGCACTGTTCGCCGCGGCGAACTCCGGTCTACGATCCGGACCTGATGCGTGCTCATGGCGGCCCTTCAATGCACGCCTCATCAAATCTTCGATCATCGCGACCAGGCCCATCGCCATGCCGTCGTTCGGGTGATAGATGCGCTCGACCCCATAGGCCTGCAGTTCGCGAATCTCCTCGGGCGTGATGGTGCCACCGCCACCACCGAATATGCGGATATGCCCCGCGCCGCGCTCGCGAAGCATATCGACCATGTATTTGAAATACTCGACATGCCCTCCCTGGTAACTGGACAGCGCAATGCCATCGGCATCCTCCTGCAACGCTGCACGCACCACGTCTTCGACCGAACGGTTGTGGCCAAGATGGACCACCTCGGCGCCCTGCGACTGAATCAGGCGGCGCATGATGTTGATCGCCGCGTCGTGGCCATCGAACAGACTGGCGGCGGTAACGAAGCGCAGCGGCGCGGATTCGTGCGCGTGATCCGGAAGCGGTCGTTGCGGGGACGGCGTACTCATGGCGACGGTCCAATCGTATTCAAGGACGCCATTGTACGTGCTGCGGAGCGTGACAGCGGCACCGCAACCAGCGCCCGAGTTGATTCATCTGCGCTGGCGGGCGTCATTTGGCCGCAGCTTCTGCGACTGCGCTACTGGTCTACGACGCGCGGAGCAACACCTGCGGAACGATGCTCCCAGCGCAGACCTTCAGCGGCTCAACGCCTGCATCACTTCCGGCGGGCACATCGTTTTGGCGCGATCGAACAGATTGTCGCCATGCGGATCGTTGCTGTCGGGATCGGCACCGAGCGAGATCAGGTAAACGACGATGGACGCAAGCTTCGCGCCACTCAGCGTGGGGGCGCCGCAGTAGTTGATCGCCACTCCCAACGGTATCGGGGTCGCGCCCTGTATCTGCGGGTAATGCACCGGCTTGTCAATATTGCCGGTATCCACCAGCTTCTTCACCGCAGCCAGATTTCCGGCACTGACAGCGCCGAAAAGTGCTGCGCCATCGGCGCCACGACGACCGCTGGAAGACTCCAGTGCGGGCTTGACAGGCGTAGCTGGATTCTGCGCGACACGCGCCTGACGTGAGGCGCTTTCCCGCCAGGCTGGGCGAATGCGATCGAGCGCGGCTTCGGCGGCTTTCACCACCCGTGGGTCTGCGTGTGCAAGTTCGCGCTTCACGGCATCGGTTGCTGCGGCGCCGTCGCTCCAGGTGGATTCGATCCGCTCGAGAAACAGCAGTTTCGCTTCGACATCGGCGTTGCTGCCCAGCCAGCCGACCAGCTGCGGCACCCGCTCCTTATTTTGCGGGGCGATATACATCAGATGGCCCAGGCAGGCGCTTGAACGCTTGTTTGCGGATTCGTGGCTGAGCACTGGATCACACGCGCGCCGCCAGGCGACGAGGGCCGCCGCCGCGACGGTTTTATTGGTGTCCGGCCTGGTCACTTCGGCAGCCGCGCCAAGGGTATCGATGGCGCGTACGCGGTGCTCTTCGCTCGCTGACTGATCAGCGGCTACTGCTGCCAACGGATCGAGTCCGATACTGGTTTTACCGGCGATGTTGTAAAGCGCCGACAGCGCGCTGCCGCGCGATTTGTCATTGTCCAGCCGCTTTACCGCCAGCGGCGCCCAAGCCGAGATTGATGCCGGATCGCGCTGGTCGTCGAGCAGATCCCAGGCGGTCTCCCCGATTTCCTGATTCGGCGACCGTGCGTGCTCGATCAAGACCTGAGTCCAGTCGTTCGGTCGTGGTTCGAACTTCTGCATCGCCTCAAGCAAATATTCTGTCGCCGGGTGTGCCGTGCCAAGTTCGCCCCGCAGCGGTTCAATCAGCGCGCGATCCTGGGTTGCAACCAGTGCGTTCAACGCCTGAACTGCGATCTCGCGATTGTCGTCGGAACCACCCTTTGTCTCAGCACTGCTGGCATCGAACAGAAAACCGAGCAGGATCGGCGCCAGCGGTGCACCCGGATCGACACCGATCAGTCCACGTGCCGCCAGAAACTGAACATACCCGCTTGTCCCGCGCTGCTTCAGCACGCGGCGACGAGCGGCAGCAGTTTCCGCGTCCGGCACGCCCATTGCGGTCAAAGCGCCGGCCGCATTCATCGCGATGGCTGCATCGGGATCATCAATGGCAAGCCGCAGAGCCGGCTGCGCAGATGCGAACGCCTCG
The DNA here is from genome assembly GCA_034440555.1 of Pseudomonadota bacterium. Taxonomy (GTDB): domain Bacteria; phylum Pseudomonadota; class Gammaproteobacteria; order Xanthomonadales; family Ahniellaceae; genus 0-14-3-00-62-12. Next base: position 2,856 of record JAWXCG010000221.1, on the reverse strand, counting down.
GGCTTGCTGGCGGCGAGCGACCACAGTAGATCGGCAGCGCCGAGTCGAATGACCGGGTCAGGATCTGACAGATGCTTGGCCAGAATTGGCGCAACGCGCTCGGCATGCTCAACACCCAACGTGTGCGCCGCTTCTTGCTGCTTGGCCGGCTTGCCGCGCTCAAGATCGCGTAGAGCATCCTTCTCGACCTTGGCGAAGAACCGGTCGGCGAAATCGCCTTGAGCGTATGCAGTCGTGCTCACGCTCATCGCCAACCACATGCCGATCACGATCCAGATCTTCATCGGGAATCTCCTGTGAATGCCGCTATGTTCATACGCAGGATAGTGGAATGCCGGGCCAACGAATGTTGGTGGCGGTGTTTGAGCTTTCGTGGAAAGCGTACGGCTGCGAACGGGCAGCGAATGGTCCCCACACTGTCGCGGTCGGTGGGCGCTTCGTTGCTCAGGATTCGGCCTACACTGCGGCCTTCGCTGACTGGGGCCCACACATGCTGCCTGCTGTTCTACTGACGTTCGCACTGAGTGCCCCTTCTGCAGACTGGACCACGCCCGCCGAAGCCAGCAAATTCACCGAAACGCCGCGCTACGCCCAAACCATGGCGTACTTCGAACGGCTGGACGCCGCCAGCGACAAGCTGTGCATGAAAACTTTCGGTAAATCGCCGCAAGGTCGAGCATTGAACGTCGTGGTGATCGCGGCAAAGGGCGAATGTACACCCGAACAGGTGCACGCATCGGGCAAGGAGATCGTCTGGATTCAAGCCGCAATCCACCCCGGCGAAAACGAAGGCAAGGACGCATTGATGGCCTTCGCCCGTGATCTGACTGTGCTGGGCAAACACGATGCCATGCTCAAGCATGTGGTGTTGGTCGCGATCCCGATTTTCAATGTGGATGGCCACGAGCGCTTCTCGCCGTACAACCGCATCAACCAGAATGGCCCCAACGCAATGGGCTGGCGCGCTACCGCACAAAACCTCAATCTGAATCGCGATTACATCAAGGCCGACGCGCCGGAGATGCAGGCCTGGCTGCGCCTGTGGAATGCGTGGCAGCCGGATTTGCTGATCGATTTGCACAACACCAATGGCGCCGACTACCAGTATCAGCTCACCTGGAAATTTGAGACCGCGCCGAATATTCATCCGGCGCTGGCCGAATGGAATCGCGAAGCACTGGGCAAACGCGTGCAACGCGCGATGTACCGGCGTGACTGGAAGTTGTTCGAGTACATCACCCCGGTCGACGACACCGACATCGCAGCAGGCCTGTTGATGGATGCCTCCGGGCCACGCTATTCAACCGGCTATGCCGCCGTCGCCAACCGCGCCGGCCTGTTGATTGAAACGCACATGCTGAAGGATTTCCGCACGCGCACCCTGGTCAATCAGGACTTGCTGCTGGAAGTGCTGAGCGAGATTGGGCGCAATCCCGGCCGTCTGCGCGCCGCGGTGCGCAAGGCCGAGGCAGTAACGATCGCACGCGTCAGCACGCCCGACAAACCGCTGCCGATGGGATTTGCGTTGAGTGAACGCAGCCTGGATCGGCGCTTCCTCGGCGTTGCCTACACGCGCACCGATAGCCCGATCTCAGGCGCCAAGTGGATCGAGTACGATCCGAAGACACCGCGCAATTTCAACGTTAGTGTACGCGACGATGTGCAGACAACGCTCAGCGTCGCTGCGCCGGCGGCGTATCTGGTGCCAGTGCAATGGCAACAGGTGATCGACAAACTCGATTTGCATGGCATCACTTACACCCGTCTGGATTCCGACAAGAGATTGCGCGCCAGCGCGTACCGCTTTGACAAAGTCGAATGGGCCCGACAACCGTTTGAGGGACGGCTCCCAATCACCACGCTGGAGCAGCATGAAGAGTCCGCGGAGTTTGCAGTGCCCGCCGGCAGCGTGCTGGTAAACACCGCACAGCCGCGTGGCGATCTGGCCATGCATCTGTTCGAACCGCAGGCACCGGACGCACTCATCCGCTGGGGTTTTTTCAACGCCATCTTTGAACAGAAGGAGTACGCCGAGCCGCGCGTGCTGGAACGCATGGCGCGCAACATGCTGGCAGCTGACTCCGAACTGCAGGCGCAATTTGACGAGAAGCTCAAGGATCCGGTTTTCGCCGCCGATCGCTGGGCGCGACTTTACTTTTTCTACCAGCGCTCGCCCTACTTTGACGCTGAGTACATGCGCTATCCGGTGCTCAAGCTGAGCCCGGATGAGCTCGCTCAATTGCCCGGCGACGATGAAACCAACTCGAGGAATTGAGACAGTACGGTAAGTGCAACCCACCATTTTGGGACGTTCGAGAATGGCGGGTTGCACCCACCCTACACGCCTAGAGTGGCCTCTACTTAGCCGGTAGCCGCTTGACCGGCAGCCGCGCAAGCTTAAGCAGTTAGGGAACCGCTGAAAAAGTTCGGAGCCTAGATAGCCCCTGAGTCAGCGGACGAAAATCCGCAGGTTGACCAGCTCCGCTGTCGAGAGTGACCAGGTCCGCTGTTGAAACCCAGGGTGGGGCAAACTATAAAGCTGTACAGCGAAGACGAAGTCGTGACCTGTTCTGACCTTCCCTGGGCTGCTGCTCAAACATCATGAAGTCGCGCCTTCGCCCAGACGTCCGCGCCCAGAGCCCGCCCTGTCCGGAGCCCTGCACGAACATGATCCGGCGTCCAGGTGACAGCAGGTCGCGGACCCCCTTGATGGGTCGGGGGTTGCCGGGCCGCACCAGGATTGCCGATGGACTCAGTTAGGGAAGGTCTGAATAAGTCACCACTTTGTCTTCGCCACACGGCTTATCGCTTGCCAAACCCCCGCTCTCAACAGCGGAGCTGGTCAAAACCTGCGGT
>JAWXCG010000220.1:0-12390 GCA_034440555.1 Pseudomonadota bacterium | reverse complement strand
GCTCAATCCTCGCGCACCACGCGCAGCACTTCTTCCGTCGATGTTGTACCGGCCAGGCACTTGAGCCATCCGTCCTGGGCAATCGATGAGGTGCGCGTGCGCGCGAGTTTTTCCAGCTCGGCTTCGGCCGCTCCGTCGTGGATCAGGCGGCGCATGGATTCATCGACCTGCACCAATTCGTAGATGCCGCTGCGCCCTTTGTAGCCGGCGAATTTTCCGCTGAGCCCGGCGCGCGGACGCTGCAATTCGGGGCGCGCGCCGCCGGGGGCGCTGAGGCCGAAGGCGGCAAGTTCAGCGTCGCTGGCTGCGTAGGATTCGCTCAAGGCCGGATCAAGTTGACGCACCAGACGCTGCGCCAACACGCCAATCAGCGATGACGACAGCAGGAAGGGTTCGACGCCCATATCGCGCAGACGGGTGACTGCGCCGACCGCGGAGTTGGTGTGCAGCGTCGACAACACCAGGTGTCCGGTCAGCGATGCCTGCACCGCAATCTGCGCGGTTTCCAGATCGCGGATTTCGCCGACCATCACCACGTCGGGATCCTGCCGCAGAATGGCGCGCAGGCCACGCGCGAAGGTCATGTCGACCTTGCTGTTGACCTGGGTCTGGCCGATGCCATCAAGAAAATATTCGATCGGGTCTTCGACCGTCAGAATATTGCGGCTGGTGTCGTTCAGTCGCGTCAGTGCCGCATAAAGCGTCGTGGTCTTGCCCGATCCGGTCGGGCCGGTGACCAACAGGATGCCATGCGGACGATGAATGATGTCGTTGACCGATTCGAGCATCGCCGGCGCCATGCCGAGCTTGGCCAGATCCAGTCGCCCGGCTTGCTTGTCCAGCAGGCGCAGCACGACGCGCTCGCCATAGCCGGCCGGAATGGTCGAGACACGCACATCCACCGGCCGCCCGGCAATACGCAGCGCAATGCGGCCGTCTTGCGGCAGGCGTTTTTCGGCGATATCGAGTTTGGCCATCACCTTGATGCGCGACACGATCGGCGCGGCAGCGGCCTTCTGCGGCGTCAGTACTTCGCGCAGCACACCATCGACACGAAAGCGCACGACCAGCCGGCTCTCGAAAGGTTCGATATGAATGTCCGAAGCATTCTCGCGGATCGCCTCGGTGAGCAACGCGTTGAGCAATCGGATGATCAACGCATCGTCATCGCTCTCGGCCAGGTCCTCGGGTTCCGGTAGTTCGTCGGCGAGCGCGTGCAGATCGACGCGACCGTCCATGTCGGCGACCATCTGCCGCGCATCACCGCCGCCTTCGTAGAGATCGCGCAACAGGCGTTCGAACTCGGCCGCGGTGTACGCCTTCAGCGTAATCTTGGCGCCGCAATACCGGCGCAGTTCAATCAACGCCTCGGGTTTGACGTCCGGACGATGCGCGATTTCGGCAACACCGTCATTCCAGCCGAGCAGGGTGGCGCCGTTCTTGCGCGCAAAAGCGAAACTCGGCCGCGATGGAAGCGCGCGGGCAGCTTCGTTCATGGCGCCTGCGGTGCATCGGACTGCGGTGCATCGAAACGTGCGGCGTCGCCAGCGGGCCGCAGCGGTATGACCGGTAGCAGCGGCTGGTCTGCGTCGCGCACCAGATTGCCGCGGCGCTCGCGCACCTGCAGCTGCTCGGTACGCAGGAAGTTGTACTTCTCCTGCGAGATCGTGTTCTCGGCGTCGGCATCGCGCAGAATGACCGGACGCAGGAACACCATCAGATTGCGCTTGAGCACGTTGGACCTGCGGAACTTGAACAGATTGCCGAGCAGCGGGATGTCACCGAGTCCCGGCACCTTGCTCACACTCTCGCTGACTTCCGTTGTGGTCAACCCGCCCAGCACCAGCATGCCGCCATCGCGCACCAGCACGCTGGTCACGATCTCGCGCTTGTTGGTGACCAGATCGGTGGCCCCTGCCGGTGTGGGTGCCAGCGACGAGACGATCTGCGAAATATCCAGCGCGACCTCGTTGCCCTCATTGATATGCGGCGTCACCTTCAGTTCGATGCCGACATCCTTACGCTCCACGGTCTGGAACGGATTGGTCGGCTGCGTGGCAGAGCCGGTGCCAGTGTTGGTGTATTGCCCGGTGAGGAACGGGACCTCCTGGCCGACCTTGATAATCGCTTCCTGGTTGTCGAGCGTGACGATCGACGGCTCGGAAAGAATATTGGTGCGGCCATCGCCTTTGAGCAATTTGGCCAAGGCGCCGATTTCGTAAACGGTGGCACCGGGTCGACCATTTTCGCCGGGGAGTGTTGTGGTACCGGTGATGTAGCCGAGGTTAAGACCTGCACCGAGCGCGCCGAGCGGATTGGTGATGGCACCGACAATACTGCCGCCGCCATTGGCACCAGGGAAATTGGTTCCTCCGATCAAGCCTTCCGCACCGCCCAGACCATCGGTGGCCTGCCACTGAATGCCGATCTCGGCGGCGGCCTCGTCGCTCACTTCGGCGATGATCGCCTGGATCAGTACCTGGGCGCGGCGCACATCGAGCGCGCGGATTACCGACTGCAGTTCGCGAAACACCGCCGGTGCGGCAGTGATGATCAGTGAGTTGGTATCGGAATGCGATTGAATCGTCGCGGACTTGGCGGAATCCGCCTTGCCATTGGTGCCGGTCAATGTGCCGGCAACGCTTTCCAGCACCGCTGCCAGTTCGCTGGCCTTGGCGTAACGCAGGTACACCACTTGGGTGGCATCGCTGTTTTCCAGCGGCGTATCCAGATGCGAGATCAGCGCGCGCAGTTTCAGGCGCGCGGATTGATCGCCAGAGAGCAGGATTGAATTGGTGCGCGCATCGGCCACCGCCTTGCCACCGCCGTTGTTGTCCGGCACCAGGCGCACCAGCGTATTGGCCACCTCGGTGGCGCTGGCGTGACTGAGCGCAATCACCTCGACGCCATTCTCGTTCACCGTGTCGATGCGACGAATCAGGTTTTCGATGCGCGCCACGTTGGCGGCGCGGTCGATCACCACGATGGCATTGCCCGAAGGGCTGGCCATCAATTGAGCCGATTGCGGTTTCAACGGTTGCAGCACCGGCAGCAGGTCCTTGGCAGCGACATGCTTCAGCGGGATGACGCGCGAGGTGATGGCGTCCGGACCGCTGCTGCTGGCGGTCATCGAGCCGTCCTGCATGGCGATCGCCTCGGGCACGATCTTGACCATGTTGCCGGCCGGCACCAGGGCAAAGCCGTGCACGCGCAGCACCGATTCGAACACTTCATAGATCTCGTCCGCATCCATCGGCCGCGCCGATACCACATTGACCTTGCCTTCGACGCGCGGGTCAATGATGAAGTTTCTGCCAGTGATCTCGCTGACCGTGGCGATCAGTGTGCGGATGTCGGCGTCCTTGATGTTGAGCGTGTTCTGCGCCGGCGCACCAGGCGTACCGCCGGCCGCATCCTGTGCGTGCGCCCGCGGCGTGGCGAGGGAGAGGGCAAAGGCGACAGCGATAGCAAGCATTGTATGGCGCATGCGCATTCGTTCCTGATCAGTTGAGATCGACGCTTAGATTTTCACTCTTGCCGTTTCGACGCACTGCGACGCTCAGACTGCGGGCATTCTGCAGGTTGGCGACAACGCCGGCAATGCGCGCCGGGTCGCTGACGTCGACGCCATTGACCGCGGTCACCACGTCATCGCTTTGCAAGCCGAGCCTGGCCAATGCTGCCGGGTATTTTGCAGAAAACAGGCGCACGCCGACGAGCTTGCCATTCTCCATGACGGGTATCGCCGTCATGTTCTGTGCCACGTCGTGCGGATCGGCGCCGAGTTGCTTGCGCACGGCTTCCATGTCGATGCCCTGCAGCGGCAGATTGGGTGCGCTGATGGCGCCGTCGGGAAGTGTAATCCCCATCGCACCGGAGGGCGTCAGCACGCCGCCGCCAGCGACAAAGCTGGGCTTGCCGGTCGACGTGGATGCACCCACGTTGCTCGGTGCAGGCACCCGATCGCGCGCAAGCAGCAGCACTTCGGCGGCACCGCTATGCGACAACACAACTCGGTCCGGCAGCACCTGGTCGAGGATCACGCCCGGCGCTACTTCGCGGCCTACGGCCAAGCTGGTTTCGACACCCGCCGCATCGGCGATGATGGCGCGTCCGCGCTTTGGATCCTTGCCCGCCCAAACGCCGAGCAGGGTCAATTGCAGCTGCGTCGCGGGCGCATTCGCGGCCAAGGCGCGGTTGTCTTCGAGCGGCGCCGCATTGCCAAAAAGATGCCATTTCGACAGCGAGGCGGGTGGTACCGCGGACGCTGTGGAGGTGATCTGCGGCAGTTGCTCAGGCAACGGCTCGCTCCACTGCAGCAGCAGCCACACCAACTTGCTCGCGATCCAGATCAATAAGGCCACGCCCAACGCCAACGCGACCCAGGAGACGGGCGTAGAAAGTCGGTGTCGATAGAGGAGTTCGGTCAGGCGGCTGGGCATGGATACGTTTTGATGGGGCGGGCCGGCAGCGACGATCTACGATCGCCATAGCAAACGCTGCACAGCGTAGCAGTGACCGCCGCTGCTTGGCATGGTTCTCGCTGAACGCGGTGGCCGGCAAGGCGCTGTAGACGGTGGCTAAAAGCGTCGCGCCAACATGCGCGCCAGCAGCCGCGAGCGGAAATCGGCAGGGATATCCAGCCCGACGCGCCGCAGCTTTTCGCGCTGCGCCGCATCAGGTGCTGCGGACAGCAGTGCTGCCAGCAAGGCGCGGATGCGGCCGCCGGTGGACGCGGTATCGGCTTTGAGCCGACCCAGTGCTGGCAGTAGCGCCAGTTCCTCTGCATCGAAGTCCGAGCCGAACGGGTAGCGCGCATAGCTGCCTTGCAACTTGAATGGATGCAGCGCGGCGCCCACCGCCTGTGGCGAGTTACGCTGCCAGACTTCCGGCGCCACAAAATCGCCTGCCAGCTTGCCAGCGGCGCGGGCCTGCGCCATGAGCTCGGGCTGGAAACGCGCATCGCAGATCGCAAGCAGGCGCTTGATCACTTCCTGATCGCTCTGTCCGCGCAGGTCGGCGCTGCCGTATTCGGTGATCACGATATCGCGCAGATGGCGCGGAATGGTGATGTGCCCGTAGTTCCAGACAATGTTTGAACTGGCGCCGGCCGGCGTCTCGCGCACTGAGCGCAGCATCAGGATCGAGCGACCATCAGGAATGGCGTGCGCCATTGCGACAAAATTGTATTGCCCACCGACACCGCTGACCACACGGCCATCGGCCAACCCATCAGATACGGCAGCGCCGCTCAGCGTGTGCATCATGCAGGTATTGAAGAAGCGCGGATCAAAACGTTGCGCGATATCCAGTGCCTCGCGGCCACCGTATAGCTCGTTGATGAAACTGACGCGAGTCATGCACAGCCCTTCGAAATCTTCGAGGCTGAGCTGACGCAGCCAGTCGTAGAGCAGCCTGGTTCCGAGATAGAAAGCGCCATGCAAATAGCGACCACCGCGTAGGCGACGGCCGCAGATGCGGGCGCTGAGCGCGTGGCGGTTGCCCGCCTTGAGCAGATCAGTACCCACGCGCGCGCCGTCGGCGAAATGCAGCTCGCCGTTGGCGATGCGCGTTTGCTCCGGCAGTAAGCCGAATCGCATCAACCAGTCCAACGCGGGCCGGTCCAGTGCGGTTGGCACTTCATTGGCCTCGATCAGTCGTTCCAATGTTTGCGCGTCGGCGCTGTGCGGGTCGTTGCGAGTGCCGATCAAGCCGCGGTTGAGCAGGCGCTGCAAGGCCAGATCGTCGAACACCTGGCGTTTTAAAATGCCGGCGTGGCGCAGATGCATGAAGCCGTCCATGACCATTTCGCTGGCGCCATAAAGCCCGCGTTCGAACGGCGATTCACCGCCACATTCCGCGACCAGCTCCGGCGCATCGGCAAATCGCACCGCGCGCAGCGCACTGCGGTAGTCCGCGTTGCTTTGGTGGCGCTGGATCAGCGCATGCACCAGAGCGTCGGAAAGCGCGCCAATGCCAATCTGCAAGGTGCCGCCATCTCGCACCAAAGCACTGGCATGCAGGCCAATCGCGTGTTCTATGTCGATCACCGGCTCACGCGGCAGAGCAAACAGTTTGTGTGCTGGAGCGTCGATCAGCAGATCGAAAAAATCCAGGCCGACCTCGGCATCGTGGCCCAGAAACGGCAGATCCGGATGCACCGCGCATACCATCAACGGCCGCGGCTTGCCGGCCGCGCGCAACGCGTCGATGGCGTCGAAGGTCACATCCGGATTGCACGACAGGCTGAGCCGGTCGCCGCGACGCGCCACCAGATGCAGCATGACATTGACGTCCAGTCGCGCCAGTTCGCGCGCAACATGGGTGTAGTTCAGGCTCACGTAATCACGTTGCGCGCGCTCGCAGCCCATCCAGGCGCCGGACTGGAAATAGAATTCATGCACCTGGATGCGTGCACTCAGCGTGCCTTGCTTCAGTTGTCGCACATAATCGAGCACCGGATAGTCGGTACCAAATTGACGCGCGAGAAAGGGACCCGCAAATGCTGACTCCAGCCCCGGCTTGGGTTGCGGCACGTCCAGCGAGAGTGCCGTGTACAGGGTCATGCTCAGCGCCGGGTCGGCGACGACGCGCGCGCAGAGCGCGTTGATCAGATGATTGGGCTTACCCAGTCCAAGCGGCAGACCGACCGTCAGCCGCGGCCCGGCGACTGCGACGATGCGCTCCACCGTTGCTTCCAGTGAATTCACTGCAGTGACCATCGACAACTCCCTGGACCATGCATCAGTGCCCGTCATGGCGCAGATGCCAAGGCACGGATGCCAAGGTACGGATGCTAAGGCATGAGCGCGCGCGGTGTTTGATCTGGGTCAGGTGCCGGCATGCGTTCGCTGCACGGATGCATCAAATCGCCAGCCGCCTTGGCGCCATGGGCCCATTGCGCGCAGCAAAGCGGGCACGGTTCGCACCGGACTGGGCATCTGTGATGTGCCCCGGCTTTGCAATAGGGACTCGTGCAAGCGCCATCTAACATAGTCAGTCTATGGAACTCTGGCACGTCGTCATCCTGGCCCTGGTCCAGGCACTTACCGAATTTCTTCCGGTCTCAAGCTCCGGGCATCTTGGCCTGGTCGGCTTTTTTCTGGGCTGGCCGTATCAAGGCTTGACCTTCGACCTCGCGCTGCATTTTGGCACGCTGACGGCGGTGCTGATCTATTACCGGCGCGACCTGTGGCGCATGGCCACGGCGTTGCTTTCGCGCGGACAATCTGCGATCGACGTGCAACATCGACGCCTGGGCTGGGGTCTGGTGATCGCGACTGTTCCGGCGTTGATTGCCGGTGTCGCGATGGGTGATGCGCTGGCTGTATCGCTGCGCAGTCCGCTACTGATTGCGATCAACCTGATTGTGTTCGGCGTCGTGCTCGGTGTGGTTGATCGCCACGCGCGCCAGAGTCGTGATGTCTGGAGCGTGGGATTGCGCGACGCGCTGCTGATCGGCCTGGCCCAGGTTCTGGCGCTGATACCTGGGGTATCGCGCTCGGGCATCACCATGACCGCCGGCCTGGCGTTGGGGCTCAGTCGCGTTGATGCCGCACGCTACACCTTCCTGATGTCGGTGCCAGTCACCGCCGCAGCCTCGGCGCACGGCTTGCTCACGCTGCTGCGTTCCGGCGAATCGATCGATGTATGGGCCTTTGTCATCGGCGCTGCCATCGCTGCGATCGCGGGCCTGGGTTGTATTCACTTCTTGCTGGGTTTTCTGCGCCGTGCCGGCATGCTGCCCTTCGTCGTCTATCGCATTGCGCTCGGTATCGCCGTGCTGGTGATGTTGGCAGTGGCCGCCTGAGCGAGCGGGACGCGCGGTTGCTATCTCGTCCGCGAAGCTCCGGATTGAGGCTGACGACGCCGCGAACTCGCTATTTCTCAAGCTGGAGTGACTTTCCTCCCATGTGCTTGGCGCCAATAACGGCTAGCGTGCACGACTGATCCGCCCCGTGGGCAAGGCGGATACCCACACACGCTGATCGACCCCTCACGCTTGATTGATATGGAGTTGCCGAAATGGAGTTGCGCAAAATGGGCTTGCAGCGGACCTTGCTCGCTGCCGTATTACTGGTGGTGTTGACGCCTCTGGCCTCGGCCGCCGGCTCGGCCGCGGTCGGCGTCGATGACCTGATCAGCAAAAACATTGCGGCGCGCGGCGGCCTGGACGCCATCCGCGCCATCCGATCGCTCAAATCGAGCGGAAGCATGAATTTCTCCAGTGGCGATTTCAGCATCGATCTTGGCCTCGTCTCGATGCACGAGCGCGAGGCCAAAGTGCGCATTGAAGCCACGATCCAGGGTTTGACCCAGATATCGGCCTATGACGGAATGGATGCCTGGCGCATCGATCCGTTTCAGGGTCGCCGTGATCCCGAGCGGCTGAGCGACGAAGACAAAAAGGGCCAGGAGCTCCAGGCCGACCTGGATGGTCCGCTGGTCGACTGGAAACAGAAAGGGCATCAGGTCGAGTATCTCGGCACCGAGGACATGGATGGCACCGAGGCGCACAAGCTGAAGATCACGCTGAAAAACGGCGATATCCAGTATCGCTTCCTCGATCCCGAATATTTCCTGGAAATACTGATCGTGGATCAGGTGAAACGACGGGGAATCGAAAGCGAATCGGAAACCGAGCTTGGCAATTACGAAAAAGTAGCGGGCGTGTACTTGCCGTTCTCGATCGAAAGCGGTCCCAAGGGTGGAAAGCGCGGACAGAAAATCACGCTAGAGAAGATCGAGACCAATGTCGATCTTGACGACGCCTTGTTCGCGTTCCCGCAAGCCAAACCCTGAGCGAAGGATCTGCCATGACTACTCGCACCATTTCACGCGGCGCACTGCTTGCCGCTGTCGCTCTGGCATCGGCCAGCCTGCCCATTTTTGCCCAGGCCCCGGCCGCTCCGAGGTTTGACGCGGGCGTCATCTCCGGGCTGGGCGCCCGCAATATTGGTTCGGCGGTGATGAGTGGGCGGATCTCCGCGCTCGCCGCACACGTCGCCGATGGCAAGACCACGATCTATGTCGGTGCCGCCAGCGGCGGCGTCTGGAAATCGATCGATGGCGGCACCAACTTCAAGCCACAATTTGACAAACAACCGGTGCAGTCGATCGGCGCGATCGCGCTCGACCCGAGCAACCCGAGCATCGTCTGGGTCGGTAGTGGTGAGCCATGGACGCGCAACTCGGTATCGGTCGGCAACGGCGTCTACCGTTCCACCGACGGCGGTGAAACCTGGGCCTATCTCGGACTTCCCGAGAGTGAGCGCATCACCAAGATTCTGGTGCATCCGAAAAACGGCGACATCGCCTATGTCTGCGTACCCGGAAAATTGTGGAGCGATTCGAAAGAGCGCGGCTTGTACAAGACGGTCGACGCCGGCAAAAACTGGTCGCAGATCCTGAAGGGCCCCAATCTTTCCACCGGATGCTCGGGCCTGACAATGGACCCCGGCAACCCGGATCGCATCATGGCCGGCACCTGGGACTTCCGCCGCAAGGGCTGGACCTTTCGCTCCGGCGGAGAAGGCCCGGACGCATTCAGCGGCAGTGGTCTCTACGTCAGCGAAAATGCTGGTGCTAGTTTCAGCGAACTCGATGTCAAGAGTTTTCCGGGATTACCGGCCAAGCCCTGGGGTCGCGTCGAAGTGGAGATTGCGCCGTCCGACGCCAAGATCGTCTACGCTTTCATCGAGGCCGGTGACAACAGCGCGTTGTACCGATCCAGCGATTCTGGCAAGAGTTGGGAGCAACGCGACAAGAGTCAGATGATGGTCTGGCGCCCGTTTTATTTCGCTAACATCGTGGTCGACCCGAGTAACGCCGAGCGTCTGTTCAAGATGAACCTGCGGCTGATTGTCAGCGAAGACGGCGGCAAGAGTTTTTCTGACGCGGCCGGCGCGACGCACGCCGATTCGCATGATGTATGGATCAATCCCGCCAATCCGAAACACGTGCTGCTTGCCGACGATGGCGGCCTCTGGCTCAGCCAGGATGGCGGTGGGCGTTGGTGGAAAGCCAACAATCTTCCGATCAGCCAGTTCTATCACGTTGCCGTGGACAACCGCGATCCGTACCAAGTCTACGGCGGTCTGCAGGACAACAGTTCCTGGGTTGCCGATTCCTCTTACCCGGGCGGCGTTTCCAACAGTCGCTGGGAAAATCTGTATGGCGGCGACGGCTTCTGGGTGATCCCGGACGCTACGGATCCCAATGTCGTCTATGCCGAGTACCAGGGCGGCAATATTGCGCGTATCGATCGGACAACCAAGCAGGCACGCGAGATCCAGCCCAAGGCCGGAAAAGGTGAAAAGCTGCGTTACAAAACGCACCGATACATCAGAGCCCGAACAATCCAGGCACGATCTACCTCGGCGCGCAGTACCTGTTCCGTACCCGTGATCAAGGGCAAACCTGGGACCGGATTTCACCCGATCTGAGCAGTAACGACACGGCGCGCCAGCAACAGGAACTTTCTGGCGGCATCACCGTCGACAATTCCTCGGCCGAGATGCACACCACGATTTATTCGATCAGTGAATCGCCGCGCGACCGCGAGGTGATCTGGGTCGGCACCGATGACGGCAACGTGCAACTCACCCGCGATGGTGGCAAGCATTGGACCAACACTGCGCAAAACCTAAAAGCGGTGCCGAAGGGTTCGTGGATCTCCTGGGTGGAAGCATCAAGCCACGATGCGGGCACCGCGTTTGTTGCCGTGGACCGGCACAGCTTCGGCGACCTCGCCGCCCATGTGTTCCGCACCACGGACTACGGCCGCAGCTGGACCCGCGTTGTCGCTGCCGAGCAAGGGGTGCGCGGTTATGCCAATGTTATCCGGCAGGACAGCGTTGATCCAAACCTGCTGTTTCTGGGTACCGAGTTCGGGTTATGGATCAGCAATGATGGCGGCAGCCAGTGGGCGAAATTCGAAGGCGGAAATTTCCCCTCGGTATCTGTGCGCGATCTGGTCGTACAGGAGCGCGAAGGCGACCTGGTGGTCGCCACACACGGTCGCGGCATCTGGATCATTGACGACATTCGCCCGTTGCGCAATTTCGACAATTCAACGCTTGCCGCCGAAGCCAAGTTCCTGGCGTCAAGACCGACGCAGCAGCGCATCGGCGGGGTCGGCGGCTGGTCCGAAGGCGATGCCGGGTTCGTCGGCGAAAATGCGCCGGGCGGTGCTGTTATTACCTACTACCAACGCTCTCGTCATCTGTTTGGCGCGCTGAAGCTGGAGATACTCAATGCCGAAGGCGAAGTCATCGACACCATTCCTGCCAGCAAGCGTCGTGGCATGAATCGCGTCACCTGGTCGATGCGGGTCAAGCCACCGAGCGTGCCCAAGGCGGCGCAGCTTGCTTTTGCCGGCACCCAGGGTCCACGAGTCTTGCCCGGCACTTACAGCGCGCGCCTGACCAAGAACAAACAGGTTTATGAAACAAAATTCGAGGTCGGCCTGGACCGCCGCGCCAGCTACACGCTGGCCGACCGCAAAGCGCAGTTCGACGCCAGCATGAAGGTGCACGGTCTGTTTGGACGCATGACCGAACTAACCCAGCGCATCCAGTACCTGCAGATGATGGCCAGTGGCATCGCCGCGCGCCTGCCCGAGAACGATGCGCTGCGCACGCAACTCGGCGCGTTTGTCGCCGACGCTGAAGCCGTGCGCAAACAAATCGTGGCGACCAAAGAAGGCGGAGCCATTACCGGTGAGGAACGTCTGCGCGAGCACACCGATCAGCTCTATAGCGCCCTGGTCAGTTACGAGGGACGGCCGGCGGCGACACTCACCGAGCGAACTGTGGTGCTGGAGTCCGACTTGGCCGATATCGCCAGCGAGTTCGACACACTCAGTGCGCGTGCCTTGCCCAAACTCAACACCGAGCTGAAGAAGCGTCAACTGCCCGAACTGAGCTGGCCGCCGCAGGACGGCATGCCGCCGATGGCCGACGTGCGCAGCGCCGATGGTGATGTCGGCGGCTTTTCGGCACCGAAGAAATATTATCGGCATGCGTTGTCGCAGCTGCGTTTGCGTTGATTGAAAGTGGGTAGCCGGCCCTGAAAAACCCCGCCACCCGCGTCACGAAGGGCATTGAGAGACCGGACAATGTTGCGCATCCCGCGAGAATCAAATCTTGGGTTTCTATCCCTGAGCGTTTTTGGCATGGAAACGCAGGATTTTTTCGCGCGCGATTGGCGGAGATGACCGATCTGCGCCACCGGCTGGCGGTGTTGTCGACGCGCATTCCTTGTCCTTGGGTGGCGTCAACCATCTCCCTCCGGTCACTATCGCTGCCGTCATGCCCGGTTCAACCCTTCGTTGAACAGATTCTGCAGGGCTGACTACATGGGAAAAAACACATCGGTAGTACGGACAGG
>JAWXCG010000219.1:0-2994 GCA_034440555.1 Pseudomonadota bacterium | reverse complement strand
TTTCGTCTGGTCAGCAACGGCTCCGATGGCCTGGAAGCGGTCCCCGAATCCCTACTCGCGTATCGCTATCTATTGTCGCCGACTTTGGATCAATCAGCACTCGATAGCGCCTTTCTACGTGCGCAATTGCAACAACGTATTCAAGATTTGAATTCGCCCGCCGCGGGGCTGCTGAAGCCTTGGTTGAAACGCGATCCGACTTTGGAGGTGTTGCAGCTTGCCGAGCGCTGGCGGCCGGCGCAGGAGCCCGAGCGCGCGTTCGATGTTTGGATGAGCCCGGATCAGAGGCGCGCCTTGCTGGTCGTCGAAACGAAAGCGGCTGGGTTTGATCCGCGCGGTCAGGCCAATGCGGTGGCGCGCATCGAGCGGGCGTTTACCACCAGCCGATCGACAACAAAGCAAACCTTGATCGTCAGTGGACCCGGCGCCTTCGCCTCGATGATGCAGCGCAAGACGGCTGGCGAGGCCAGTCGTCTCGGTGCGTGGGCAACGGTGGCGATGTTGCTGCTCATGTTCATCGCCTATCGCAGCCCACGTGCGGTTCTGCTCGGCGTGCTGCCCATGGCATCGGCGGCGTTGACCGGAATGGCCGCTGTCGGCCTCTGGTTCGGCAGCATTCATGGCATCACGCTGGCCTTTGGGTTCACCCTTATCGGTGTAGCGCAGGACTATCCGATTCATCTTTTCAGCCATCAGCATCGCGGCATCGACCCGCATGCCAATGCGCGAGCGCTGTGGCCGACGCTGGGCACCGGCGTCGCCAGCACCTGTATCGCCTATTTGGCCTTCTTGTTCTCCGGCGTCACCGGTCTGGCTCAGCTCGCCTGTTTCTCGATCGCAGGCCTCGCCGCCGCCGCGCTGAGCACGCGTTATCTGATGCCGCATCTGCTTGCTGGATTTGATTCCGGCGCGGCAGAGTCTCAGGTATTGGGGCGCTGCATAAACTTAATCGATCGCATTCCGCGGCCGCTGTGGCTGCTACCGCTGATCGTCGTCGGCGCGGCACTGGCACTGCTGCTGCCGCGCGCTGCGGTGTTCGAGAATAACCTGGCATCGCTGACGCCCATTCCGGCCGAGCTGCTGCGCCGCGACGCCGAACTGCGCGAGCAGCTGGCGGCACCAGATGTGCGGCATATGTTGGTCCTGCGTGACGACGATGTCGATCGATTGTTGGCCCGCAGCGAAGCGTTGATACCGGCTTTGCAGACGCTGGTGGAGGCCAAGGTGATCCAGGACTTTGACCTGGCCGCGCGTTATCTGCCCAGTGTTGCAACCCAACTGCGTCGCCAGGCAGCGCTGCCCGACGCGACTGCGCTGCAGGTCATGCTGGAGCAAGCGACGCAGGGACTGACGTTCCGTCCCGGAATTTTTGCGGCGTTCGTGGAAGACGTGCAATCGGCACGTAGCGCGACGCCGTTGCGTGCGTCTGATTTGCGCGGTACGCCCCTGGCAATGCGCGTCGACAGCCTGCTGTTGAAACGTGGCGATGCATATATCGCGATGGTGGCGCTGAGTGGGGTGCGCAATACGCAGGCATTGGCAACATTCGTTGCTGCGCAAGGCGATGGTCTGCAATGGTTGGATCTGAAAGCAACTTCGGAACAGCTGGTGGTCGAGTATCGCGGTCGGGTGCTGGTCAGTCTCGCGATTTCTGCCTTGTTGCTGTTGATCGTGGTCAGCGTCAGCCTGCGTTCGCCGCAGCGCGTGGCACGGGTGCTGATGCCAATGCTGCTCAGCAGTCTGCTCGTGCCGGCGCTACTGCACTTGGGCGGTGTGCCGCTCAGCCTGTTTCACCTGATCGCGCTGGTATTGGCCGCGGGTCTGGGTCTGGACTACGCACTGTTCTTCGACCACACCGGGTCGACCGACGCCGAGTCGAGCGACGCGGCCCAGCGTCGTACCTTGCATGGGCTGCTGGTCTGCGCCGCATCTACCCTGATGGTGTTCGCGCTGCTCGCAACTGCCAGCATTCCGGTGCTGCGTGCCATCGGCGTCACCGTTACGCTCGGCGTGATCAGCAACTTCGTATTGGCGGCGCTGTTCACGCGCCGCCCTGCGGGGCGCGTGCATGCTGCTTGATCGCCAACTCATTCTGTCTTTGATACCGCATCAAGGCAGCATGTGCCTGCACGATGAAGTGTTGGAGTGGGACCCCGATCGCCTGCGTCTGCGCAGCGCCGGACATCGAAGCCCGCTGCACCCGTTGCGCAGTCGTGGTCGTTTGCACGCGGTGCATCTGTGTGAGTACGGTGCCCAGGCGATGGCCGTGCATGGCGGGCTGCTCGCGCGCGAACTGGGGCAGGTTGCGGCTCCGGGCCTGCTGGTCTCGCTGCGCCAGATTGAACTTCATTGCGCGCGTCTAGACCTTTTCGACGACGACTTGGTTACCCACGCGGAACGACTGCTCGACAACGGCAGCAGCTGGCAGTATTCATTCGGCATCGAACATCGTGGACTATTGTTGGCGAGCGGCCGCGCGGCGGTGATGTTGCGTCCGCCAGCGGATACAGAAAAGGAGTCGTCATGAACCCATTCAATGCGGCCGCGCAAATAGCCGCGTCGGTATCTGATTCTGGTTCCGGTTGCGTTGCCGAACAAGTCTGCGCAGCAAGCCGCGCAGCCACAACAGAACAAGGTGAAGTGTGAGCACAGCAAGCATTGCGCAGCGACGTGCTTTGGTGACCGGTGGCAGCGGCGATATCGGCGGCGCCATCGCCGTTGCACTGGCCCAGGCCGGCTGGCAGGTGTTGGTGCATGCCAATGCTGGCATCGAACGCGCCGCCCAAACCGTGCAGCACATTCGCGCTGCGGGCGGGATGGCAGAGGCGGTCTGTTTCGACGTGACCGATGCCGCTGCGACTCACACCGCAATAGCCGCGCTGTTGGAGGCAGGTACGATCGCCGCAGTCGTCAACAATGCCGGCATTCATGACGATGCACCGATGGCCGGCATGAGCAGCAGTCAGTGGCATCGCGTTATCGATGTCAGCCTGC
>JAWXCG010000218.1:0-4462 GCA_034440555.1 Pseudomonadota bacterium | reverse complement strand
GAGTAGTGTCTACGCCAATGACAGGGGAAAGCTCAGCATGCCGCCTGAGGTACAGCCCTTCCAGGTGATATCGCCTTCCAGTTCACGCGCACGTGCGCGCGTGTTGTCCTTGACGCGACCACTGCCGGTCGAATTCGGACCGATGCCATCGTCGATCAACTCCAGACGCAATGCCTGCGCGCGCGCCGGATCACGTTGCTGATCGCTTCGCGCACGATGCGAAAGAAGTGCAACGACTGACCCTGATCCAGATCCGGGTCGGGCAAGTCGTCGGGTTGCTGGCAATCCTGGGCAATGCCCACGCTGCGCAGGCGCTGCTCGGCTTCGCTACGGATCTCGCCCGGCGCTTGCAGCAATGTGCCCGGCGCGCCGCGCGAACGGGTGACCACGTCGCGCACATCCTGCAGCAGCGACCGCGCTGCATCAGCCTGCTCCGGCGTCGCCGCCGTGTAGATCAATTGCAGCAATTTGGTGCCGAAATCGTCATGCAGATTGCCGTAGATGCGTTCGCGTTCCTCGGCGGCGGCGTGTACACGGATCGTCTCGTGCTGCAGCAGCGATTGCACCTGCAGGCGCTGCGCAAGCGATTGCAGCGCGCAGCGTTGTCGCCATAGCAGGATCATCGGCACGATCAATGCCGCACCGGCCAGTGCCAACCCAGCGGCGAATTGTTCGCCGGGGATCATGTGCCTTTGCGCACCACCGCTGCCGGCAACGCTTCGATGCGCTGCATCGATTCGCTGGCAAAAATCGAGGCGTCGTTGAGATAGTCGAGCAACATCGGCGTCGCGTCCTGTCCCCAGAACAGCTCACCATTGATGGCGACCGTAGGCACTCCGAATATGCCCGCAGCGATTGCGCCGTCGGTGTTGGAGCGTAGCGTTGATTTGACCGTTGCATCGGCGAGTGCCGCATCGACGTCGACAATACCAAAGCGCGCTGCGATATCAGCAAGATGGGCGGCGCGCTCCGCGGGCAACCCCTGCGTCCAGATACGTTCAAAAATTGCTTCGATCAGCGCCCAATTGTTGCCGCCGGCAATGGCCAGCCGCAACGCCGCCAGCGGATTGAACGGGTGCGCCGGCGGAAAGCGCAGCTCGATACCAGAGCGATCCGCCTGCCACTGCACGAAGCGATAGCTGAAGCGACGCTTCTGCGCGATCTCGGCCGGCCCTTTGTGGCCGTGGTGATCGAGCAATGCGGCAAACAGGATCGGCCGCGGCTGCAGCGCCAACTGCGTACGCACGGGCCCCAGCGCTTTCAGTTGCAGATAGGCAAACGGCGAGATGAAGTCGAAGTACCAGTCCGCAGCGCGGCGCCGATCGCTGCTTGCAGGGCCAATGGTCTCGGGCGTGTCCATGATGGCGGATCAGTCCAGCCGATAGCGATCGCGCAACTCGGTCTGGCGCGAACGTGTTGACTGCTCGCGTCCTTCGATAAACACGCGTTCGGCGTAGCTGGATACTTCCAACGGGTCTGCGTTCCACAACACCAGATCGGCGCGCAGCCCCACGGCAATGCGGCCGCGATCGTTGACGCCGAAGACGCGTGCGGGATTGGCGGTCAGCGCTGCCAACGCGGCTTCCCAAGGCAGACCATGGGCCACCGCGTTGCCCGCCGATTGACGGTTCTTGCGCGCATTGTGTGAGGCATCGCCGCTCTGCGTGATGACCAGGGTGATGCCGGCTGCGTGCAGGCGTGCGGCGTTATCGAGCGTGGCGCCGAGTTGATCAAAACTTCCGGGCAGGTTCTGCAATGGGTCGATGGCTACCGCGGCATCGGCTGCCTTGAGCGCATCGATGACTTTCCAACCTTCGACCGCACCGGCGATTACCGGCTTCATGCCGACGCGTTTGGCGAAATCCAGCGCGCGACGGATATCGACCGCTCGATCAACCGAAAACACGACGCGCCCCCCGTGCACGAAACCGGCCAATGCCTCGCGGCCATTAGCCGTCAACACGCGTGGATCGCTGTCACGCAGTGCCCCGACCGGCGCGGTTTCGCGCAGCGCCTGATCGAGCAGCATGAACTGCGCTGCACGACTATTGCCGGTCAGCACCGAGGTGCCGCCGCCCATGGCGATAAACAAGGTTCGGCTTGAAGCCGGCACGCTGCGATAAATGCCATCAAGGGTGGCGATACCGCCCTGCCCTGCGATCAAAGTGCCGCCAGCACCGGCCTGCGGACTGAGCAGCGTAAAGGTGTAGCCCTCGACGCGCGCAACGGGAATCAGCAGCGATTCGGGATTGAACGCAAGCGTTACGTCGAACTCTGGTCGCATCTCGATGCCCGGTGAAGGCAGCGTCGCACCGGGTACATAGGCGCTGTCGACAGTGGAAATTTCCAGTGATACCTCGTCCAGACCGATCTGATTGAGACCCGCAAACAGGCCCGGCGTCAGCGGTCGGCCGGCAGCGTCGATGATCCGCGCATCGACCGGCGCGGTGATGTCGCGTCCGACACCGCGGATCACGCCATCGGCAATGAGCACGCTGGCATTTTCGATGGTGCCGGCCACGTCCGCGGTGTGCACGCGTGCGTTGCGGATCAATATCGTTTCGGCGCTGGTCGTACCGACAGCGAACGCCAGCAACAGCAGCAACGCGCGCTTCATGGTGTCACCTCCATCTCGGCACCCAGCATGAAATCGGAGCGCGGCTTCGGGTTTGGGCGACTGCGGTCGAGCACCAGGGCGCCATCGATGAACACTTGATCGGCCAGTGCATAAACGCTGAACGGATCGCGATTCCAGATCACCACATCGGCCATCTTGCCGGACTTGAGCGTGCCGGTTTGCGCGGCAATGCCCATGGCCTGAGCAGGATTCTGCGTCAGCCAGCGCAGTGCGCGCTCCGGCGTGATGGCATAGCCCATGCGGTTCCCACGCGCCATCGCCTTGCCTGCTTCCTGATTGAGTCGCTGGATGCCCTCAGCCGAATCCGAATGCACAATGGCGCAGCCATCGCGAACCCGATCAACGATGGCGATGTTTTCCTGGATGCCATCAAATGCTTCCATCTTGAAGCCCCACCAGTCGGCCCAGAGTGCGCCGCAGATGTGGTTTTCAGCGAGCAGATCGGCAATCTTGTAGGACTCGACCGCGTGGTGGAACGCGGCAATATGAAATCCGAACTCTTTGGAGACGTCGATCATTGTCGCCATCTCGTCGGCGCGGTAACAATGGTTGTGCACCAGAATTTCGCCCTTGAGCACGCCAACCAGAGTGTCGAGCTTCAGATCGCGCTTGGGCGGCTGCGGTGCCTCAGCTTTCTTGTCCTGATTTTTTCTCGACACGGGCTTGCCAAAAACCTTGAGCTCGGCTGCGTATTTATCCCATTCGCGTCGATAGGCCTGGGCGTCGGCGAACGCCTGGCGATAGCCGGCAACATTGCCCATGCGCGTCATCGGCGCCTGACCCTTGGTGCCGTAGACACGTTTTGGATTCTCACCACAGGCCATCTTCAGCGCATGCGGCGCACCAGGAAATTTCATCGCCTGGTAAGTTTCGGCACGCACGTTTTTCAGAATCACGCCGCGTCCGCCGATCAGGTTGGCGGAACCGGGCAGCACCAGCATCGAGGTGACGCCACCCGCGAGCGCGGCCTCGAAACCCGGGTCTTGCGGATTGACACCATGTTCGGCCCAGACGTTCGGCGTCACCGCGGCGGTCATCTCGTTCCCGTCCTGATGCCCGGTAACGCCGGGCTGCGCGAACACACCCAGATGCGAATGCACGTCGATGATGCCGGGCGTCACCCAACGTCCCTTGGCGTCGATCACGCTGACATCGGCGCCCACCTCGATGTGCGCGGCCACTTCAACCACCCGGCCCTCGCGCAACAACACATCGCCCAGATCGATACGCGTGCCATCGCCAATCAGCACCGTCGCATCGCGAATCAGGGTCGGCGTTGACGGCAGCGCCTGATACGTAGACGCAAACGGCTCGGCGGCGTGTGCGCCGAGCATCGTGGTCAACAATCCAAAGCCCAAACACAGTTGCATCTTCAATCGGTGTGGTTTCATCGCTGCGGTTTCATCTGTGCGTTTCACGGTGTAGTGTTCCGGTTTCGCGAAAGGCCAACTATGCCATAGCTGCAGCGTCCAGCGGAGATGCGCGCGGTACTTGCGTCGACAGAAATAGCAGAAGTGGCCTCGCCTGACATCAGCACGCGAAACCCCTTGGTTCCGCGACAGAACTGCTTTGCTTACCTGCGAAATTTCCTAACCGCATTTCAGAAATTTCCCGGAACGTCCTGTTCGAAATCGGGGTTAAGATCAAACCATCGGTCCGCAACGATGGACTCGATTCGGTGGGGCCGCGTGAAGCACGGGTATTTCAGGGCATCATGGCGCTGCCTGGTTGCGGTTCAGGAACGGATAAGTTGATGAAGCGCTTGGCCATTTTGATGGTGTCTCTGCTAGCGACCGCCGGCGCTGAGGCGGTTGAGGTTTGCGG
>JAWXCG010000217.1:0-8581 GCA_034440555.1 Pseudomonadota bacterium | reverse complement strand
TGACGGTGAGCCCGACCAACGAAAACGTCGTGATCATGAGTGCCGTTGACATGTTCCGCTCCACCAACGGCGGTACGAATTTCTCGGATGTCACCTGCGGCTACGGTAGTGGCAATGTCCACGTCGATCACCACGCACGCGCTTTCGTCGGCAATGATCCCGACAAGCTGCTGCTCGGCAGCGACGGCGGCGTTTGGTTGAGCCTCAACGCGACCGCGGCCAGCCCAACCTTCGTGCCGCTGAACAACAGCATCAACACGATCGAGTTTTATTCGGGCGACATAACGGCCAATTTCGCCACGTCCGCCAGTCCCGGTGCCAGCGGTGGTGCACAGGACAACGGATCGAATGTGCGGCTGTGGACGGGCAACCCGGGGGCAACTGATTGGACCACGCGGCTAGGCGGCGACGGCATCTACACGCGGATTGAACCAGTGCTCGGACAACGCTGGTATTACTCCAGCCAGAACGGCAGCGTTAGCCGGTCAAACACCGCTGCCGGCGGCGCCGCTGCCACCGTCACGGGAACCGGCAACTGGGGCGGCGATGTGCGCAGCTTCGTGATGCCCTTTGAGATCTACCGTTACGGGGTACTCGACGCTCCCGGTAGCGGTTGCACCGCTGCCAGCGGATGCACCCGCTTGATCGCGGGCACGCAACGCGTCTGGGAGACGGCCAATGGTGCTACCTCGTCCGCCGGCTGGTATGCGAATAGTCCAAACCTGACCAAGGGCACGTTGGGCGCACGCTCTTTTATTCAACAGTTGGCGTACGCGGTGTCCACGCCAGCGCAGGCGATCGTCGGCACCAGTGACGGCAACGTCTGGATGGGGCGCGGCTTGGGCGCAGGCAGCGCAGACACAGCGACCTGGGTCAACGTAACCGGCGCCAATGCCACATTACCCAATCGCCCGATCATGGACGTGGTGACTGATCCGGCCGACCCGCTGATCGCCTATGCCAGCATTGGCGGCTTCAACCAGAACACGCCGACGACCCCCGGCCATGTGTTCCGTGTGGAATGCACGAGCAACTGTGCCAGTTTCACCTGGTCCGACAAAACCGGCAACCTGCCCAATATCCCGGCCAACAGCATCGTTACCAATCCGCACTTTCCAGCGCAGGTTTTTGTCGGTACCGATTGGGGCCTGTACTTCACCGATGACATCAATGTGGCGAGCCCGGTTTGGCAGCGGCACGAAGGACTTCCGCACGTGATGGTGTGGGATATGGCGATCGATCGTGGCTTCACCACGTTAGCGGTATTCACGCGTTCGCGCGGCGCCTGGGCCTGGCCACTTCCTACGGTGACACCACTTGCGCCGTTTCTGTTCGCCGATGGATTCGAGTAAGCGCTGACGCGCAACTGCTGCTGCGTCAGACCAGCCCGCTGCGATGCGCCAACATCGCAGCCTGGGTGCGGTCACTGACGTTGAGTTTGTCGAAAATGGCGCTGACGTAACCTTTTACGGTGCCTTCGGTGAGGTCCAGTGCGCGGCCGATTTCCTTGTTGCTCTTGCCCTCGGCAATCAGCGCAAGCACGGCGCGTTCACGATCGGTGAGCTTGCCGAGCGGACCTTTGCCGACCGATTCGTCGAGTGCAGTCTGGGCATCGACATGCAGGTAGGTGCGGCCGCTCATCACGGAGTGGATGGCGCGACGGATTTCCTCGCGGTGTGCGTCCTTGAGCAGATAACCATCGGCACCGGCATCGAGCAGGGCGCGCACCAGCCGACCTTCAGCGAAGCTGGTGAACATCAGAATGCGCATCGACGGCAGCAGTGCCCGCGCCTGCCGAACCAAATCGGTTACCGGCACGCCGGGCATTTTCAGATCGGTCATCATCAGGTCAGGCGCTACCCGCGGCAGCATCTCCAGCGCCTGATCGCCATTGGGTGCTTCGCCGACCACCGACATGTCGTCAAAGTCTTCCAGCAGCGCGCGCACCCCCTCGCGCACTACCGCATGATCGTCCACCAGCAAGATACGGATCGAGACTGTCATCGTCGCTGCTCAGTTGGTGAAGGCTTCCCGAACAATGGTCTCGACCCAGCGCGCATACATCGCGGCGCTTGGGTGCAGGCCATCAGGCGCCAACATGTCGGTATCGCCGCCGCGCTCGCGCGACGTGGGAGTGATGTCAATGAAGCGCACGCTGTTTTTGTGGCACACGTCGCGGGCTTCGGCATTGAACGCGTCAATCTGTTTGCCAATTGCCTTGACGCTGCGCTTGTCAGTGCGCGCGAATGGCGTGACGCCCCAGT
The DNA here is from genome assembly GCA_034440555.1 of Pseudomonadota bacterium. Lineage (GTDB taxonomy): Bacteria > Pseudomonadota > Gammaproteobacteria > Xanthomonadales > Ahniellaceae > 0-14-3-00-62-12. The sequence continues at coordinate 6,317 of JAWXCG010000217.1, read as the reverse complement.
CAGGAATCGACAGCACCAGTACTTGTGATTTGTCACGTCCCGCCAGCGCGATCGCGTGCTGCAACAACTTGCCGAACTCGCTGCGGTAGCGACGCATGTCGCCACCGCGAAACTGATTGTTGACGCCGATTAACAGGCTGACCAGATCGAAGGGTGGCTTGGGCTTGGCGAGGTCGATGGCATCCTGCAGTTCGTTGGTGGTCCAGCCGGTGCGCGCGATAATGTCGGGCGCGGCGAAGTCGCTGCCATGCTCGCGCAACGCAGCCACCAGCTGCACCGGGAAGCGTCCGCTCTCGGCCACCGACTCGCCAATCGTGTAGGAATCTCCCAGTGCGAGATAGCGCTTGGGCGCTGCTGTAACCGTCGTCATGCACATCCCCAACAGAAGTAGAATCAGTAGCCGCATGGTGATGGCTCCGTCGGCGGCCCGCAAGAAGGGGGATGAGCAATCGTCCGCGCGCGGCGCAGACTTACACTGCACTGATCAGGCTACCGCGCGATGTGCGGCGTGCGAAGCGCGATCGAGCGCGCGCTCCATGCGCACGAAGACTTCGTCCATGACTTCCGCCTGCGGCAGCAGGGTCAGTCGGACGTGCGTCCGATAGGGAACGTTGAAGCTACTGCCCGGAACCAGCAGTACTTGTTCCTGTTCGAGTAGATCGAGCGCGAATTGATGATCGTCGAAACCCGGCAACAACGTGGTGTCGACGCGCACAAACGCGTACAGCGCGCCGTCGGGCGCGACCAGATCCAGGAACTGACTGCGCGCAACGCCGTCAATGACTGCCTGGCGCGTGCGCTCCAGGCGGCCCCCCGCACCGGTCAACTCAGCAATGGTATTGGGGCCATACAGCGCCGGCTCGATCGCCCACTGTGCAGTGACATTGCTGCACAGGCGCAAGGCCGCCAGCAGATCCAGTGCATGCCGGTATTCCTGCGCACGCTTGAGATATCCAGACAGGCTCATCCAGCCGACGCGCCAGCCGCAGGCGCGGTGCACCTTGGACAATCCGGAGAAGGTGATGCACAGGGTTTCGGTGGCGAGCGCGGCGATCGGTGTGTACAGCGCCTCACCATAGAGAATGCCGTCGTAGATCTCGTCGGCCATCAGTACCAGCCGATGCCGCGCAGCGATGTCTGCAAGCTTTTGCAACAACTCACGCGAGTACACCGCGCCGGTCGGATTGTTCGGATTGATCACTACCAACGCACGCGTGCGCGGCGTAATGCGCGCTTCGATCTCGTCGGGATCGGGGACAAATCCGTTTTCGGAGTGGCACGGGTAATGTTGCACTCCACCACCATTGAGAATCACGCTGGCGGTCCACAGTGGATAGTCCGGCGATGGCACCAGTACTTCGTCGCCTGGATTGAGCAGGCCGCGCAACGCCAGATCAATCAGCTCGCTGACGCCATTGCCGATGAACACCGTATCTGGCGAGGCGTTGGGTGCCGCGCGCGCGATTTCGCGCATCGCAATCGCCTCGCGTGCGGCAGCCAGACCTTGCTGATGGCAATAGGGATCGCTGCGCTGCAAATTGTTTTCGATCGCGGCGCGCAGATGTGCCGGCGCTTCAAAGTCGAATAGTCCGGGGTTGCCGATGTTGAGCTTGATGATGCTCTGGCCCTGCTGCTCCAGCTCCAGCGCACGCCGCGCGAGTTCACCGCGGATTTCATAACGCACCTCGTTAAGACGCGTAGCGGCGCTGATCTGTCGGTGCGGAACGGCTGAGTTGGACATGGACGGGTTCGGTTCAGTGGCTACCTGTGGCCCGATGCTAATGGCCGTAGCGCCGAGTTGCCAATCCAGAAATTGAGCGCCACCGCATTGCCACGGTTTCGCCCCACCCCACCTGCCGTTGCGCAGCGTGGTTCAGCGTCGGAGCAGGTTGCAACTGTCACCGTGGCGGATGACGTCTGTGTCTGATGGCAGGGGTACGAAACCTTCACGCTACTCACCGCATCCAAGAGTCTGTAGGAGCGAATCTTGACTCCACGGACGGTAGAGGTGACTTCCAGCATATTGTCGATGCCTGATTCGGTGTTATAGTTACCTATAACACCACGCAGCAAACCCAAAGGAGAGTGTCATGGAAGTGTTTGAGAAGGTCTTGTTCAGTGCCCTGATGGACGTGATGGATAAAGTTTGGACCGATATGGATGCTGACAACAGCGCCGAATCGCGTGCCAACGTCGTCGAAAACCAGCAGATCTAACAAAATGAACCCGCTACGCAACACCTTGTTGATTGCGCTACCCGCTCTGCTGGTTTGCGTACTGCTGAATGGCTGCGGCCAATCAGATGCCTCGGCCAAAAACGCCAAGTCTGAACAAGACGAGGCCGAACCGAAGTCTGCCGTTCAGGTGCAGTCGGTCGAGCAGGGCGAACTGGTGCGCGTGCTGACCGGCACTGCCACCCTCGAAGCTCGCCGCTCGGCCACCGTGGTGTCGGAAACCGGCGGTGAAGTGCGCAGCCTGCTGGTTGAAGAAGGCGACCGCGTACAACAAGGACAGGTGCTCGCGCTGCTGGACGCTCAACGCGCTCGCCTCAGCATGGCGCAGCAGGCCGCAACCGAGCGCCGTCTGGCGCATGAAGACGAGCGTCACGCTCGGCTGATTGCGCGCAAGATGGTCAGTGCCGAAGCTGTCGAACGCACTCGCTTTGATCATGCCGCGCAATCAGCCCAGATGGATCTGGCCCGACTCGAAGTGAGCCGCACCGAAATACGTGCGCCGTTTTCTGGCGTGATTACACGCCGTCATATCAAACCCGGCCAGATGCTGACGACCAGCACGCCGGCGTTCGATATTGCCGATTTCTCCGAATTGGAAGCGCGTTTGTCGATTCCCGAAGCCGCGCTTGCCGATGTCGCAGTGGGTCAGGCTGCCGACGTCAGCGCCGATGCGTTTCCTGGTCGTAACTTCGGTGCCCGGGTCAATCGCATCGCCGCCGTTGTCGACGGCCGGAGCGGCACTGCGCCGGTAACGCTGGATGTTGCCGAGACCGGCACTCCGTTGCGCCCAGGCCAGTTGGTGCGCGTAACCATCACGCTGGAGCGCATCCAGAATGCCATCTTGCTGCCCCGCGTCGCCGTACTCAGCGACAGCAAGGCGCCAGCGGTGTACGTGATCGAGAACGGCATCGCACATCGTCGCGCCGTGCAGCTTGGCGCCATCCAGGGCGATCAGGTGCAGGTGTTGGCTGGACTGGGTGTGGGCAGCGAGGTCGTGGTGATCGGACAGGGCCAGCTCAGCGACACCGATGCAGTAGAAATCGTGCACGGCCTCGATGACGAGAAGCGCGTCGCCGCGGCGCCGTACCAGCAAAGATTTCCGCAATAACACTTTCCCCAAACGGACACAAGGATGTGTCCGTTCTTTTGCCGCTTCCGCTGATGGACGTTGTTTCTGTCTTCATGCCCTGACCGACCGTAACCGAGCCAGCGACGGTCTCAGCCCGGCACGTGATACCCCGCACCCGCGCCTACAACATCCCCGGCACTCTTGCCAGCTGATCCTGCAGGAAGTGCACCAGCATGCGCACCTTGGAAGGTAGAAAGCGCGAGGACGGATAGACGGCATGCAGCTCGGACGCATCCAGCTCGAACCCGGGCAATACGTGCAGCAGCGTTCCACCCTCCAGATCGGCATGCACCAAGGCCAATGGCACCGCAGCGATACCCTGCCCTGCCATCAGCAACTCGCGCACCGCCAGTCCATTGTTGACCAGCAAGCGCCCGCGCGTACGTACGCTGGACCGAATCCCCTCGGCATGAAATTCCAGCACATCGTGCTGGCGCGCGCCGCCGCGGCGAACAAAATCCAGCCGCGCCAGGTCTTCGATGCTGACTGGCGTTCCGGCACGTTGCAGGTAAGCAGGTGCCGCCACCAACACGCGCCGCATCACCGCCAGCTTGCGGGCGATGAGGCTGGAGTCGCCCAGGCGCCCGGCCACGATGGCGATGTCGACGCCGGTCTCAACCAGATCGAGAGAGTTTTCGGCGAGCAGCAGATCGAGCTCCAGCGCAGGATGACGCGCGGCGAACTCGGCGAGCATGCGCGCGAGATACAACTCGCCGAGCGTGACCGGCATGCTGACCCGCAGGTGTCCGCGCAGTTGCTCGGACTGGGCATCGCCGAAATCCGATTCCAGTTCGCGCACATCCTCGACCAGACGCTTGGCACGCTCGTAATAACGGCGGCCGGCCTCGGTCAGTTTGATGCCTTGAGTGGATCGCTGCAGCAAACGCGCATTCAATGCCGTCTCCAAAGCCTGCAGGTGTTTGCTGATCGCTGGCTGGCCCAGGCGAAGGTCGCGCGCCGCGGCCGAGACACTGCCGGTCTCGGCGACACGCACAAACGTCTGCATGAGGCTGAAGCGATCCATTCACCCATTATTCCTGATTGGAATGACCAGTATTCGATCTTTCGGCATTCATCGTTGCGTCGAGCCGGACTAAGGTGACCAAATGTTCCCCTTTCGCTTCCCGCTCAACGGCCGCCACTTCGCCATCATCGATGGTTGCAGTGACTTCGGTATGAGCCTCGCCTCGCTGATCCGTGACGGCGGTGGCTATGTCAGTCTGCTCGGTCGTGACGAAGACGATCTGCACGATGCCGCCTGCACCCTGCACGGCGCCCGAATCGTGGTACGTCGCGGCGACCCGTTGCGCGATCTGACCGATCTGCTTCAGGGTGCGGCGCCGGTTGATCATCTCATCATGCCCGCGACGACGTCTGGAACCTGTCCTGGGCAGACGGAGCCTACGCGGCTGGGCATGGGCACTTGCCGCATCAGCGACCTGGTGGTGAAGGCGATGAGCCTGACCCCGGCGCATTGTCAGATCACTTTACTCGGGCCGGAAGACGCAGTACTGGATGAGGATCTTTTGAAGCTGCTCGCCGAGCATGCCAGCGTCGCGCCGGTGCTGCTGCTGGACAGTAGCGAGGTTTCCCAGATCGCCGCCACCGTGCTGAACCAATTACTCAGTCGTCGCGTCCGCCTGCAATATCTGCGCGGCCGCATGCGACTGGAAGAATCTACCTGATGAAAACCTGCGGAGAAATCATGAAGCGCATCCCCTCCAAGTTTGGTTCCAGCCTGGCCATCGCCGTGCTGAGTCTGATCGTTGCAGCCTGCGGCGGCGCGCCCCAGGGTGGTATGCAGATGCCGCCGCCGGAGGTGACCGTCGCCACCGTGTTGCAAAAAGAAGTGCGTGTGTGGGATGAGTTCAGCGGCCGCATTACGGCCGTCGAGAATGTTGAAATCCGGCCGCGCGTCTCTGGCTACCTGGATCGCATCGCTTTTCAGGAAGGCGGCTCGGTGCAAAAGGGCGACCTGTTGTTTGTCATCGACCCGCGACCATTTGAAGCCGAACTGAGTAGTGCCCGCGCCGAATTGACACGCGCGCAGACCGTGGCGACGCTGGCGCGCGAGGAGCGTGAGCGTGCCGACAAACTGGTCGCCGCCAAAGCCATCTCGACCGAGGAATATCAGCAGCGCATCAGCAGCGAGAAGACCGCCGCGGCCGCCATCGCCGTGGCCGAAGCTGCCGTGCGAGCGGTTCAGCTCAACCTCGCCTACGCGCACATCGTGAGTCCGATCAGCGGACGCATCGGCGCATCGGCGCTGCGCATCGGCAACCTGGTCGAACCCGGCGTGCTGTTGACCACAGTGGTCTCGCTCAATCCGATGTACGTTTACTTTGAAGGTGATGAGGGCACCTGGCTGGCCTATGCCCACAGCGCGCAGAAGGGCGCTGCTGGCAACCCGGTACAGATCGGACTGGCCAATGAGCAGGGCTACCCGCACAGCGGCCGCCTGGATTTCGTCGACAACCAGATTGACCCGAGCAGCGGCACGGTCAAGGTACGCGCCGTGATCGACAATGCCAGCGGCAAACTCGCTGCCGGGCTGTTTGCACGCGTGCGCATGCAGGGCAATCATGCGCGCCAGGCCATGCTGATTGACGACACGGCGGTGCTTACCGATCAGGATCGCAAATACGTCTACACGCTGGGCCCGAAAGATGCCGCCACCCGCAAGGACGTGGTCACCGGCCCGATGGTGGATGGCCTGCGCGTGATCGAATCAGGCTTGTCCGCCGGCGACAAAATCATTGTGCACGGGGTAGCCAAAGTGTTCTTCCCCGGTATGCAAGTCAAGCCAGCGGAAATCGCGATGGGCGATCCGATACCGGCTGCAAGTGGCGCGCCAGCGGCCGCAGCTGCGGCCGAGAAGGAATAAGGAACGCCCATGGATTTCTCCAGGTTTTTCGTTGATCGCCCAATCTTTGCGGCGGTGATCTCCACGCTTA
>JAWXCG010000216.1:0-3993 GCA_034440555.1 Pseudomonadota bacterium | reverse complement strand
GCAGCGCGCGCTGGTTCCAGTCGGAACGATCGCGCCACGACCGACCACTGGCGTGCTGGATCGCGGCGCTTACGAACGCCCGAACGACTTCACGCTGTTTGTATCCGGATTTGAATAGCCAGGCGCTGGCGTCTTTGATGCTTGCCGAAACACTGCGACACAGACCTCAGTCGACTCGATTACTGGCTGCAGAACCAGTGCGTTGAGCCGGTGACGCCAGCATCAGACGCCGTCGATTCGACGTTCGGTTACGGTCTTGACGGCACCACTAGCAACTTCAATCGAGAGTTCGATCGACTGACAGCACACCTGGCAGTCTTCTATGTATTTCTGTGCGCCCAAGGTCAGGTCGATGGCGCTGTCATAACGACCTCCGCAATACGGGCAGGCAATGCTGACGAAACTTTGTACCGGAGAAAAGCGTTTGTCGTTGCCTGTCTCCAACACCGGGTCGAGTCCGTAGACGAGGTCCGCATCCGCTGCAGCGGCTGCGGTTGCGGGCAGTGGCGAGGTGTGTGCATTCATGTCGCGATCCTCTTGGCACCTTCGACGGGCGATGCGGTCATGCTACTCCTAGCCGAAGCGCACCGCAGCAGCCACTAAAAAAATTGCGGCTGAGCGAGTGTGCGCTCAATTCAGCAGTAAACTGCAGCAGGTGACTGCGCCCTCGGCTTTTTGCAACTCGGCCACATCCACCAGCAGCGGAACGATGCCTGAGTCGTGCAGGCGCGCGAGTGTGCGCGGAAAATAAGAGGGGTAGATGAGCCCGCTACCGACACGAAGCGCGTTGGCGGCATGCGGCTCGGCGGGATCGACCAGGATGATGGTGTATTGCGCGAATTGACTCGCATCGATCCATTCGGGTTGAACGAGCAAGACGCCATCTGCGACTTCGGTCACCGCCGATTTGAGATGCAAACAGCCATGGATCGGCATCGCCTGCACGCTGTATCCGTAGGGTTGCAGCAATTCGCGCAGCTGCTCGATGCCCGCCGTATTGGACCGACCGGACTGCCCGACCAGTATGCGACGCCCCAGGCGCAACACATCACCACCATCAAGCGTTGCGGGCGCAGTAATGTACGCCAGGGTTCGATGCTTTGCCAGCACCGCAGCCACCGTCGCCGATTCGCCACGACGTGATTCGGCGCCTGGTCGCGTGATCACGGCAATCTCATCCAACACCACCGCAACATCTTCAACAAACACCGAGTCAGGAAAATCAGGCTCGGATGTGAGCAGGATATTTTCGCAGCCAAGAGCACGCAATGCCTGCTGATACTGATGGTGTTGCTGCGCAGCCAACTCCATGTCGATCGGCGCGCGATCAACATGGGTGAGTTCACAGCGAGCCATGGCCGGGCTGATCTGGCGAGTGATGGCATAGAACATCAGCTGACTCCCTGAGAAAATAAAAATTCGCATGAGCGGTTTTGCGCGCTTTTCGCGAGTATCAAAACATCGAGTTTTAAAACAAAGGGCGATGCAGGGAATGCAAACCAGGCGCCGCGCCTCCTCCCCGGAGCGAGCGAATTTCTGGCGCACAGTCGCGATCGCAGTCGATCTCAGGAAGTGCGCGCCCCCTCCCTTGGGATTGTCAGAGGCTCCCGTGTTGAAGTGCGAGCTGCCGGCCAGGTTTACGCAGCCCTGGCCAAGCCGTCGCCTACATAAAAATCAGTGGCTGTGACCCATGCCCGACTTCGGACAATGGCAGGTCGCAGTGGGTCCGAACTCGATGCCGAAGGTACGCCCATCACCATGACGCTGCCAATAGAACTCCGGAGCGGGACGCTGCTTGCCTCCGATCTCAGCCATGTCGGCGTCAACATCAAATAGTCGTCCGTTGACCATGACGTAGCGCGTGTCGATGGTCGCGCGGATATTGTCCAGCGGATTGCTGTTGAGCACCACGAGATCGGCCTTCTTGCCCACTTCGAGCGACCCGAGATCGGCGCCAAATCCAATGCTGTCGGCGCCATCAATGGTGGCCGCGCGTAGCGCTTCCCAGTTACTGAATCCGCCCTGGGTGAGCAACCACGTTTCCCAATTCAACGACAGGCCCTGCAGTTGGCCGTGTCCGCCGGTCTGGATGCGTACGCCAGCGTCACGCAGCCGCTTCGCTGATTTTGCCACGGTGATGTGGAAATAGTCCCAGTCCGGTGCGGTTGCGCGGCGAATGCTTCGCGCCTCAAGGGTTTCACGCGGGAAGAATCGTTTGAGTTTGCTGTCTTCCCAGACGTTGTCGCGTGCATACCACCAGAACTCCCCATTCAGCCCACCATAGGCGACCACGAGGGTTGGCGTATTGCGCACATCGGTACCACGCCAGAGTTCAATCACATCGCGGTACAGCGGTGCTACCGGCAGATTGTGTTCGATCGTGGTTGCGCCGTCGAGGATCATTGGCAAATTGTGGAACAGTGTGGAGCCGCCTTCCTCGACCACGATCATGCCGAGCTCGCGCGCCGCCTGGTTAATCTGTTGATGTTGGTCGCGCTGCGGTTGGTTGTAGCTCTTCACGCTGAATGCACCCAGCGCTTGCATGCGGCGCAAATGCGAGCGCGCATCGTCGAGCGAATCCACTGTTGCCTTGAAGTCGCCGTCGGCGCCGTACAGGATGGTACCAGTGGAGAACATCCGCGGACCGACCATCGCACCCGCCTGCACCAGCTCGGCTTGCGAGAACACAAATTCGCTGGTTGCAGAAGGATCGTGGGCCGTGGTGATGCCGAAGGCGAGGTTGGCGTAGTAGGCCCAGTTTGCCTGGGGGATCACACCGCCGCCGAAATTTGCCACGTGTGCGTGCGCGTCAACGTAACCCGGAACGATGGTCTTGCCGGCTGCATCAATGACGCGGGCATTCGCCGGAACCGTCACTTGGTCACGCGCACCAATCGCCTGGATGCTGTCGCCGGTCACGATGACGGTGCCGTTCTCGATCACCTCTTTCGCGTTCTCGGCATCACGCATGGTGACGATGCGTGCACCGACGAACGCCACCGTATCAGCAGGCGCGTCGTGGGCAATGCTGAGTCCAACCGGGATACCCCTGGCAGTCTCCGGCGTGGGCAGTACTTTCGGCGCATTCGGCAGGAAAGCAAACAAATCGCTCAGTGCTCGACTGAAGTAAGTGTTGCCCACCATCCAGTGCAGCGACTTTGCGTCCTGGCTCCAGTGCAGGTAAGAGCCGACATCGCGACTGACCTGAACCACCGGGATCGCCTTGCTATCTTTGGACAATTCGATGCTGGCGCCGGTTTGCGGCAACGGCGCGACATAGGCATTGAATAGTTCGGTAAAGGCCACCCACTGCCCATCCGGACTGATGCTGACCAGATCCGGATACTTGAGATTAAGCACCTCACGCGGCTCTTGTCCATTGAGCCCGACCGACATCAGCTTTTTGCTCAAGCCTTCGCCAGTGAAGTAAAACAGGCGTCGTCCATCGGCGCTGAACTGCGGCGCGTTTCCTTCCTTGGCCACGCGCCTTGACTCACCATTGCGCACAGATAAAACATGGATACCCTGCGCACCCGACCATAGACTGCCAGTGAGTCCACCGCCGCCGCTCTTGCTGTACACCACGCGCTTGCCATCGGGCGAGTAACGCGGACCATAATAAAAGCCCTGCTCGTTGCTGAGCGCGCGATCTGCATTGCTGGTCAACTCACGCTCACGGATGGTGACCAGACCGGCGTCACTCCAGGTTGTGTACAGCAACTTGCCGCCATCCGCACTGAAGCTCGGTTGGTATTCGTAAACCCCGGCATTGGCTGTCAGCCGCACCGGCGCCCCGTCGGGCAATGCCTTGAGATAGAGATGACCAACCGCGTGGAAGACCAAGGTCTTGCCATCGGGACTGGTGGCAACGTCGCGGATCATTTTGGGCGCGAATACGACTGGCGTTGACGCAGTTTTTGCCAGCCGGCGCTCGAAGCGCAACGGCGCGGTGACGACTTGTTCGACATCGGCGTTGAACGCGATCACGCTTGC
>JAWXCG010000215.1:0-8306 GCA_034440555.1 Pseudomonadota bacterium | reverse complement strand
CGTCGCCGTCGCGTTAAACCCGTACAACACCTGATCGCGTTCGGATGCGGGCAACACCGACAGACTGCGCAGCGGACGCGTTGCATCGGTTTCCAGCGCCTTCGCCAGCGCCTCCATTGCTGTCTCCAGATAGCTCGAGACACGCGCGCCATCGATGCCGGGCACGGACATCAGGGTCAATCCGAATTCCTGCCCACGATCCTCCACAGACATCGTCAACGGATAATTGTTGCGCGTATCGCCACTCAATGGCCGCACGCCTTCCCAGATCGACTCCGCCGCCGCCGCATCGTCCGCCTTGCTGACCTCTCGGCGATTGCGGTAATTGAGCAACGCGGTAAACAGCGGCAGCGGCGGCGCTATCGCACTGCATCGCTGCGCCACGGTCAAAGACGCCTGCTCGTGCGCCAACAAATCACTCAGGCGACGATAGGTGTCGCGCACCGCTTCAACCACACTGACCTGAGCCAAGGGAATTCGGATCGGAAGCGTGTTGATGAACATGCCCACCACCTGGTCGGCGCCCTCCGATCCCTGCAAACGACCCGACAGTACGGTGCCGAACACCACATCTTCGCGACCGCTGCACTGCGCCAACACCTGTGCCCAGGCGACGTGGAAAAGCACCGACGGTGTCACCGCGTGTCGGCGTGCACAGTCGCGAATGCGCCGCGCCAGTGCATCATCGAGGCGGACACGAGTCTCGTTTGCTTGCCCACCGTCCATTTGCACGTTGAGCACACCAAACGGCGCTGTTGGCTCGTCCACATCACCCAATTGCTCGCGGAAGTAGATCTCGTGCTGCGTCTCCGGCACGGCGTGTGTGCGCGCAATGAAATTGCGATACGGCATCGGCGCTGGTAATTGATCACCTAGGCCCTGCAGCAACATGCCCGCCTCTCTGAGCATCAGCTGTTTAGAATAGTTGTCCTCCACGATGTGATGATTGAGCAGCGCCAGCAGCCACTCGCCGGTCTGAGCATCGTATGAAATGTACGCCGCCAGGAGCGGTGCGCGCTGCAAGTCCAGCCGTACCCGACGCGGATCCGTGCGCGCGAGCAACTGCGGCAGGGTTGCCTCATCCGGCGATAGTGTCAGTTCATGAATCGGCAATGGCGCGCGGCGGTGCACCACCTGCACTGGCTGCGACAGCCCCTGCCAGTGCATTGCGCTCCGCAGGATATCGTGACGGTCGATCACCGCCTGCAAGGCAACCAGGAACCCATCCAACCGCCCGCGACTGTCGAACGCCACTACCGAACGCAGCAAGTAGGTATCGCCGCCGCTTTCGCCTTCCAGCAAGTGATGAAACAGGATGCCTTCCTGCAACGGCGCGAGCGGATAGATGTCCTGGATGTTCGCTACGCCGCCTGGCACGCTGGCTGCAATTGCGTCGATTTCTGCCTGCTTCAAATTCACCAAAGGCAGCAGCTCTGGCGTAAGTACCGCGGTCTGGGCCGTGATCAGATTGGCCGGAATGTCCGCAGATGCTGCGCCCTGATCAGTGAGCATATGCGTGGCCAGGTCACTCAGTGTCGGTGAGGTGAAAACCGCGCGCACATCCAGGCTCAGTCCGCGCTGGCGCAATCGTTCGATCAGTCCGATCACCAACAGCGAATGGCCGCCCAGCTCAAAGAAGTGGTCGTGTCGGCCCACCTGCTCCAGGCCGAGCAGCTCTTGCCAGATCGCGGCGATGGCTGTCTCGACTTCGCCTACTGGTGCTACGTACATACGACTGGCGACCGCCGCCTGGTCTGGTGCCGGTAGCGCCTTGCGATCAAGCTTGCCATTGGGCGTCAGCGGCAGCACCGCCAGATTCACGAAAGCGCTGGGGATCATGTATTCCGCCAAACTGCGCGAAAGCGACGCACGCAGTTCCGCCGCGGCAAGCTCAACGCCGTCTTGACCCACGACGTACGCCACCAGTCGTTTGTCGCCCGGACTATCTTCGCGCGCGATCACCACGGCCTCGCGCACGCCCGCGCACGCCGACAACTTCGCCTCGATCTCACCCAGCTCGATGCGGAATCCACGGATTTTCACCTGGAAATCATTGCGTCCTAGATACTCAAGCGTACCGTCCGACAACCAACGCGCGAGATCGCCGGTCCTATACAACCGCGCTCCGGCCAGGCCACTGTACGGATCGGCGATAAACCGCTCGGTCGTCAGCTGCGCTCGATTTAAATAACCACGCGCCACTCCAGAGCCACCGACGTACAACTCGCCGGTGACCCCGATCGGCAACGGCTCGCGATCATCGCCAAGCACGTACAGCTGCAAGTCCGGCAACGCCCTTCCAATCAAACTACCGCGCGGCGCAGTCATATCCGCCGCAGTAATGCGCCGGTAGGTCGCGTGCACGGTGATCTCAGTGATCCCGTACATATTGATCAGCTGCGTCCGCTCGGCATCGTTACGTTCGATCCACGGTGCCAGCATGTGCAGCTCAAGCGCCTCACCACCAAAGATCACGGTGCGTAAAGAATGCGGTGTCGCGCTCTGGCTCTGCGCAACGATCAGCGAGCGGAACGCACTCGGCGTCTGATTCAGTACGGTGACTCCCTCACGAGTCAATAGCGCATAGAAATCTGACGGAGCGCGCGCGCACAGTTCCGGCACCACAACCAGGCGACCGCCGTACAGCAATGCGCCCCATATCTCCCATACCGAAAAATCGAACGCGAACGAGTGGAATAGCGTCCACACGTCGCTCCGGTCGAAAGCGAACCAGTCCTGGGTCGCTGCGAACAGTCGCGTCACATGGCCGTGTTCGACCATCACGCCCTTGGGCTGCCCGGTCGATCCAGAAGTGTAGATTACGTAGGCGAGGTGATTCGAAGTCAGTCCCGAAATGGCCGGATCGGGATTGTGCGTGGCTTGCGACGACAGAGAAACATCGTCCAACAGAATCACCGGCAGTTCCGCGCCCTCCAGCATCGCCAACTCATAGCGCAATGCGGATTGGGTGAGGATCGCGATCGGCGAACTGTCGGCCAACATGTAGGCGAGACGATCCGCTGGATACACCGGGTCCAGCGGCACGTAGCCGCCGCCCGATTTCAAAATCCCCAAGACGCCGATCACCAGTTCCACGCTGCGCGCAACGCAGATCGCCACCCGGTCATCCGGTTTCACGCCCAGCGCGAGCAGACGATGCGCCACCTGGTTCGCGCGTTGGTTCAACTCCGCATAGCTGAGCACCTGATCCTCGAACACGAGTGCGATCGCATCTGGATGCCGCCGCACCTGCTCTTCGAACAGCGCGTGGATCGACTGATCCGCCGGATACACTGACTGCGGCATGTTGAAACCGCTCAGCACCTGTTGGCGCTCTGCAGCGGGTAGCACGTTCAAGCGCAGCAGCGGTTGCTGCGGATTGTCGGCGAGCGCGTCGACCAACGCTTGCATGGTTGCTTCCAGATAGCGCAACAAGCGCAGGCCATCGATTTCCGACACGGTCAACGCGGCGATGCCAAAGCCCAGCCCCAAATCATCGACCGACATCGTCACCGGGTAATTGGTGCGTTCCTCACCGCCGATCTGCCGCACGCCCGCCCACACCTGCGCCGACTCCGATTGCTGGTCCGGCGTCGCGTCACGGCTATGCCGATAGTTGAGCAGCGAGGTGAACAACGGCAACGGCGGCGAGATCGCACTGCAGCGCTGTGCCAAGGACAAGGATGCTTGCTCATGTGACAACAGATCGCTCAGGCGACGGTAGGTGTCGCGCACGGCTTCAGCCACGCTCAGCTGCGCCAGCGGAATGCGTATCGGCAAGGTATTGATGAACATGCCGACGACGCGCTCGGCGCCCTCCGATCCCTGCAGCCGGCCCGACAACACGGTGCCGAACACCACGTCGTTCCGACCGCTGCACTGCGCCAGCACCTGCGCCCAAGCTACGTGGAACAGCACCGCCGGTGCCACACCGCAATGGCGCGCGCTTTCGCGGATGCGCTGCGCCAGCAGGTCACCGAAAATGAGCCGCGACTCTTCCACCTGCTTGCCGTCGCCTTGCACGTTGAGCACCCCAAACGGTGCCGTCGGCTGGTCCACGTCGCCCAGCTGATGCCGGAAGTATGCTTCGTGCTCTGCCTCTGGAATCGCATGTGTTCGCGCGATGAAATCGCGATACGGCATGGGCGTTGGCAAGCGATCGTGCTGTCCCTGCAACAGTATTTGAATCTCCGCCAGAATCAGATCCATGGTGATGTGATCACACACCACGTGATGGCGTGACAGCGCCAACAGCCATTCGTTGGACCGAGTGTCGTTGGCGGCATAGGCTGCCAGGATCGGAGCACGCTGCAGGTCGAGCCGCATGCGGCGTGGATCGGTGTGCGCCAACAACTGCGGCAACGCCGCCTCTTCCGGCGACAGCGTCAGCACATGCACCGGTAGTCGCGCGCGGCGATGCACCACTTGTACCGGTTGCGACAGCCCCTGCCAATGCAGTGAGGTACGCAGGATATCGTGACGGTCGATCACTGACTGCAAGGCAACCAGGAATCCATCCATCCGCTCACGGCTGTCGAACGCCACCACCGAGCGCATCAGGTAGGTGTCGCCCTCACTCTCGGCTTCCAGCAGATGATGGAACAGTATGCCTTCCTGCAGCGGTGCCAACGGATAGATGTCCTGTACGTTCGACACCCCTCCCGGCACACTGGCCACGATCGTGTCGATCGCCTCTGCAGTCAAATTCACCAACGGCAAGAGCTCGGGCGTGATCGCCGTAGTTTCCAACGTAATCAAATTTGCTGCGACATCCACAGCATCGGCAACCGGATCAGCGCTTAGTCGCTCGGCCAAGGCACTGAGCGTTGGCGCGGCAAACACCATACGTACATCGGCATGCAGTCCATGTCGGCGCAGGCGTTCGATCAGACTTACTACCAGCAGCGAATGCCCGCCCAGCTCGAAGAAATGGTCGTGACGACCCACCTGCTGCAGTCCCAGCAATTCTTGCCAGATCGTGGAAATGCTCTGCTCAATCTTGCCCACCGGCGCTTCGTATTTTCGGCTGAGCACCGCCAAATGATCTGGCGCTGGCAACGCCTTGCGATCCAGTTTTCCGTTGAGCGTCAACGGCAGCGATTCCAAACTCACAAACGCGCTGGGAATCATGTGCTCAGCCAATGCGCGCGACAGCGATTCACGAAGCTGCAGCAGTGACAGCACAACGCCTTCGTGCGGCACCACATAGGCCACCAGCCGTTTATCGCCGGCGACGTCTTCGCGCGCGATTACCACGGCTTCGCGCACACCTTCACAGGCGGTCAACTTGGTTTCGATCTCGCCTAATTCGATCCGGAATCCGCGGATCTTCACCTGGAAATCGTTGCGCCCTAGATACTCGATCTCACCATCTGGCAGCCAGCGCCCCAAATCGCCGGTCCTGTACATCCGCGCATTTGGTTCAGCCGTGAACGGGTCGGACAGGAAACGCTCCAGAGTCAGTTCGGGGCGATTGAGATACCCGCGCGCCACACCGACGCCACCGATGCAAATCTCGCCAGCCACTCCGAGCGGCACGGGTTGCTGGCAGCGATCCAAAATGTAGATCAGCGTGTTTGCGATCGGTCGACCGATGGGGACGCGGTGTGTTTGATCCGATCCGCACAAGTGGGAGGTTGCGCAGACGGTGGTCTCGGTTGGGCCGTACGCATTGAACAAACGATTCCTGCGTGCCCATTTTCGCGCCAGTTGCGGCGGAAGCGCTTCGCCCGCGACGATCAGGGTCACTTCCGCGTCGCGGATATCTGCATCGGCAAAGGCCATCAAGGCGGATGGCGGCAACGTGACATGGGTAATCTGACCCTGGCGTAACGTGTTCAGCAAGGGTTCGCCAGGAAGCAACGCTTCACGCCGCGCGAGATGCAGGCAGGCGCCAACGCACAACGTCATGACAATTTCAAAAATACTGGCGTCGAAGCTAAACGACGCAAATTGCAGCACCTGACTTTCTGGGCGTACAGAGAACAGATCAATCTGTGCCGTGGCCAGATTGGACAAACTTCGATGCTCAACCATTACGCCTTTAGGTTGGCCGGTCGAACCAGAGGTATAAATCACGTAGGCCAGGTGTCGCGATGTCAGGCCCGCCAGAACGGGATCATGTGTCGGCTGCGCTGACAACGAACCGTCGTCCAGCACCAGCACTGGCACCTGTGCAGACGCCTGCATCCACGCCTTGCCCTGTAACGCCGACTGGGTGAGCAACGCAACCGGAGCGCTATCAGCCAGCATGTATCCGAGACGATCGTCCGGGTAGAGCGGATCCAACGGCACGTAGCCGCCGCCCGCCTTGAGCACACCCAGCACGCCAATCACCAGCTCCAGACTGCGCTCGACGCAGATCGCCACGCGATCGTCAGGTTTCACCCCCAGCGCCAACAGACGGTGTGCGGTCTGGTTCGCGCGTCGGTTCAATTCGGAATAGCTCAGTGCCTGTCCATCAAACACCAGCGCTGCGGCATTCGGATTACATTGCGCCTGTTCCTCGAACCATGCATGGATGAGTCGATCCTGCGGATACGGCGTCTGCGTCGCGTTGAACTCCACTAACAGCTGTTGCCGCTGACTCGCCGACAACAGCAGCAACCGGCTCACGGGTTGCGTGTCGTCGGTAACCATGGTGTCCAGCACCGCGACAAAATACTCGACGAAGCGCTCTACCGTGCTCCGATCGAACAGGTCGGTGGCGTATCCGAGATTGCCGTGCAACGCCTCGCCTGCTTCCCACAGCGACAACTCCAAATCGAAGTGCGCGGAGTGACGTGGGGCTCCTACACGAGCCACGGACAATCCTGGCAATGCCAGTTCACCACCGCCAGGGGTATTGTTGAACGCCAGCACGGTCTGGAAAATCGGGCTGTAGCTCAGCGTTCGTGCCGGCTGCAAAGCTTCCACCACCTGCTCGAACGGCAGATCCTGATGCGCATAGGCATCCAGCGTCGTCGCCTTGACCTGCGCCAGCAACTCACTGACCGTCTGCTTGGCGGTGACGCTGACGCGCAGCGCCAGAGTATTGACGAAGAAACCGATCAGCGATTCGAACTCCGAGCGCTGACGGTTCGCCACTGCGGTACCGATCACGACGTCATCCTGTCCGCTAAGCCGCGACAGCAGCAACGACCAGCCCGCGAGCAAGGTCATGAACACGGTCGTACCGTGGCGCCGCGACAGCGCGCGCAAGGCCGCCGTCAGTTGGGCTGACAAACGAATGTCGACGCGGTTGCCCGCGTAACTTGGTGTCACCGGTCGCGACCTGTCGGCCGGCAGCTCGAGCAAGGTTGGCGCCCCCGCCAACTGCGTCCGCCAGAAAGCAATCTGTTCTTGCAGCACCTGGTCCTGCATCCACTGCCGCTGCCACAACGCGTAATCGGCGTACTGGATCGCCAGATCAGGCAACGGGTCGGGCAGTTGTTGACTGAAGGCCGTGTACAAGGCGCTCACTTCCTTCACCAGCACACCAATTGACCAACCGTCTGAGATGATGTGGTGCTGAGTCAGCAACAGCAAATGCTCGGCGTCGGCCAGTCGCAGCAGACGGCCACGAATCAGAGGACCGGACGCCAGGTCGAACGCAGCCTGTGCTTCGCTGATGGTCTGCGCCGCAACGGTCGCGTCCTGCGTACCAGCGTCCAGGTCGCTCAGATCAATTGTGATCAGGTTGAAACCGCAGTCCGCAGGTGCGATCAATTGCGTGGGCGATCCATCGACACCGCTGCCAAAAGTCGTGCGCAGATTTTCGTGGCGCGCGACGACTCGATTCAGAGTCGCCTGCAGTGCCAACTGATCGAGCCGGCCGGACAATCGCAACGCCACGGGCATGTGGTAGGCAGCGCCTGCCGCGTGATCGAGCTGATCCAGGAACCAAAGCCGCAGCTGCGCCCACGACAAGGGCAGAGGCGCGCTGCGGTCGGCGCGCGCGATCGGTGGTATGAGTGCTTTTTCATGACGCGTGCCATCGCGCTGCTGAAGGCGCTGCAGCGCTACTGCGCGCCTCAGGTGTTCCAATGTCTGACTCTTGTCAGCGTTCATAAGCAGATTCCTTCGACAGCATGGCAAGCAGTTCACTCTCGGACAGATCGCCCAATTCTTTTTCAACATCCGCAACATCGCTGTCTGAAAACACTTCGATCCGCGCGGCTATGACCATTTGCGCAAGCGACCAGAGCACTGGCTTTTCAAACAGAGCCCGCAGCGGAACGTCGACGTGGAACTGGTCGCGCACACGGATCACCAGCTGCATCACCAGCAACGAGTGCCCACCCAGTTCGAAGAAGTGGTCGTTGCGG
>JAWXCG010000214.1:0-11599 GCA_034440555.1 Pseudomonadota bacterium | reverse complement strand
CCGCGCAATTGCGCGGGTGTCGTGTTCGGGCTGATCAATGCACTCAACAAGATCTCGCCCGCGTTGCTTGAGCGCGCGACACGCCTGTTGCATAAGGTGCCGCGATCGACCCTGCGCGTGTTCGGCGTCAGCGGTGAACAGGCGCGGCGCAATCTGTTCGGCCGGCTGGAGAAGTCACTGCACGCGCGCGTCGAGTTCATCGCGCGCGTCGACGAGTCCGAATTTCATCGTTTGCTCGGTGCTGTCGATGTCGCCCTCGACCCATTGGTCTTCAGTGGCGCCACCAGCACACTCGACTGCCTGTGGGCCGGCATTCCCGTGGTGACCGAGCCCGGCGTGCTGCCGCACAGACGCTCCAGCGCCAGCATTCTGCACAGCTTGGGACTGCAGGCCTGGATCGCGCGCGATGCCGACGACTTCGTGCGTATTGCGGCGACGTTGGCGGCAGACACCGTGCTGCGCGATCGGCTGCGCATCGAGTTGCCGGAGCGTCTGCGCCAATCCAGCCTTGCCGACGGTGGTCGTTTCGTACCTGCGTTGGAACAGCTGTTTCGGAACGCCTGGCGCGACTACAGTGCTAGCGCCGAGCCAATGGCAGCGATCGCGCTGGGCAGCGACGCGGACGCATTGAAGCGAACGCTGATTGAGCGAGCCAATGACACCTTGCTGCGCAGCCAAACTCAGCGCGGCGATCCGCAGCAGGCGATTTACGCATTCGAAACTCTGGCGTTGGCAATGCCCAGCGCGGCGGTGCAACGCAACCTCAGCCGGGCGTGGAACAATCTCGGTGTGATCCGGCGCAAGCGCGATCAGCAAGCTGAGGCGCGTGCGGATTTTCGCACCTCGCTACAGATCTGGCCGGACAATCCCGAAGCCCGGGAAAACCTCGGCACCGTTTAGCAGCGGGCCTTTCTTTTCACTCGCCTGCGTAAGCTCGCAACGCACACGCAGATACAGCGCGAGGAACCCAGTGTGGTGTTGCACCCTATGCGGCGCAAATAAAATGGATGGGTTCGGCCCCGTGGCGAGGCGCGAATTGCCGCCAAGGCTGGTGGCCTTGGCAAGATGCGCAACGAAGCCACGGGGTCGAGGACGCGATTTTATGTGTCGCATAGGGTGCAACACCACACTAGGTCCGCGCCTGCATCGGCTTGCCGGTTTGAGCACCATCAGTCGTCGTCTTGCTCTTTGGCGGCCTCGCGCCCCTGCTGGCGAATCAGCGCTTCCTCGCGTGCCTCGCGAATGGCGTCGTAAATGCTGTTCACATCGACGCGCTCGGTGCTGTCGACAAAGACGCCGCTGAGTTCGCTATCGGGACGCAGCTCCCCGTGTTCGAACAGCGCCCACATCTCTTCGGCGAACCGGGTATTGAACAGTTCCGGCGCAAACTGGCCGAGGCTATTGGTCAGGTTGCCGACATCGCGCATCAGCATCGCGCGCGCTGCGTTGTTGCCGGCGGCACTGACGACTTGCGGAAAATCGATCACGACCGGGCCGTCCGGCCCTACCAACACGTTGTATTCGGACAAGTCGCCGTGGATTAGACCGACGCACAGCATGCGCACGACCTGTCGAATCAGGAATCGATGAAAACTGCGTGCTTCCTCAGCGCTCAGTTCCACTTCGCCCAGGCGCGGAGCGGAATGTCCGTCGGCATCGGTGACCAGCTCCATGACCAGCACACCGCTGTAAAAGCCATAGGGCTTGGGCACACGCACGCCGGCTTCCATCAGCTGATAGAGCGCTTCGACCTCGGTGTTTTTCCACGCGGTCTCTGCTTCCTTGCGGCCGAATTTGCTGCTGCGACCGATCGCGCGGGCCTGACGGCTGCCGCGTACCTTGCGCCCTTCCTGATACTGCACGCGCTTTTGAAAGCTGCGCTGCGCCATGTCTTTATAGACTTTCGCACAGCGGATCTCATCGCCAACGCGCACCACATACACTGATGCCTCTTTGCCACTTTTCAGCGGGCGCAGCACGGCATCGATCACGCCGTCATCGATCAGCGATTGCAAACCAGCAGGAGTTCTCACAAAACGGGCACGGGTAGGGATTCCACAGGGGATGCGGGCGCGCGATTCTACGTGATAGCGGCGAAAATGGCGCAGATCGGCCGGAAATAGGCCTGACCCGGCCAAGGCAGGTGCGAGATCTGGCTTATCCCAAATGCTCGGCAAGCTCTACGATTGCCCGCGACACCATCATATGTGCAGCGGCTTCGCTGGGCCGATCAAGTGCTGCCGCAATCTCGGCGTAGCTCATGCCGAACTCCAGACGCAACACCACTGCTTCGCGTTTGTGATCGGGCAGCTTGGCCAATGCGCGCTCGTAGTCCAGCCACTGATCCGAATCCAGACGTCGCGATAGTTGGTCCGCGCCCAGCGCTTCCGTGTCTTCGGGCAATGCGTCGTTGATGCCGTGGCGTCCAATCCGGCGCATCTCGCCGCGGATCGCGTTCATCAGGCTGGTGCGCAGGTAGGCGAGCAAGGCGCCCTCATGCTGCGATTCAAACTTGTCCAGGTTCTTCAATGCCGACATCAGGGTGATTTGCACAAGATCGTTGGTATCGTTCAGATCGCGCGCCACACTGGGCAACCGCCCATGCGCCCAACGTCGCAGCAGCGGCAAATAGCGCGCCATCAAGCGCTCGCGCGCAGCCCGATCGCCCTGGCGTAGCAGCGACAGCAAAGTGGCGGTTGACTCGGTTGGCGACACTTCGGACATGCACGCATGGTAACCGCAGCCCGCTGCACCCAGGTTCTGCCAAAACACGGTACCGGCAGCCCGCGCGTGGCAACTCTGTCTTCGAAGTGGGTCGATGCCGGGGCAATGTCGATTGCGATTGCGATTGCGAGCGCTCGGTTTGTGGCCATCGGGCACTCTGCATGGGAAACTCCGGATACGCGCTGAGTCCGGAAGCAATGGCATCCCACCCCGTACGGCAGTTTTGTGACAATGACATCGCCGAGCTCAGGTTTCTGACATAGCATGTGGCGTTGTTTGACGATCGATATGGCTGGCCGCAGGCGCCGGCGTCATTCGTGACGAGAACCAGATGTCTGAAGCAGGGGAACTCTTGCATGTCCACGCGTTGACCTTGATCGGTCGCGCGGTGACTTGTCTGTCATGGCGTGGTCCACGGGCGCATTCGGGCGTACATGAGGCGCGCAAGGCAATGCGCTACGCGCGCGCCAGCCTCGCTCTTGGTTTTGCCGGCAGCAAGGCGCCTTGGAACACGATCGACCATGCCATCGCATCCATTGGCCGTGGCCTGTCACAAACGCGTGATGCGCAGGCACAGGTGCACACTCTGGATCGCCTGCTCAAACTCGCGCCCGATGATGAAACACGCGCCGATCTGCGCCGTCAGCGGCTGCATGTGTTGGCGCAGCGCGTGCAAGCAATGAAACTTGCGCAGAGTGAAGATCCCGGGTTTGCCCAGCGGCAGCGCGAACTTCGCCTGCTGGTTCACGCTCTGGATGCGTTGCCCTGGGCGAGTATCGATAGCGAGTCTTTGCGTCGCTCAATCGCGCTGACCCTGCGCCGTTCCCAGAAAGCCGAACGACGCGCACTGGACGACGGGGATAACGAAGATTGGCATCGTTGGCGCCGCCGCCGCCGCGGCTTGGTGCAACAACAGACCATACTTAAAGAGTGTGGCATCGACGATCATGGACTGCCGCCTATTCCGCACAAGCTGTCGCAACAACTTGGCGAATCGCAGGATTTCGCGATGTTGAGCGAATGCGTCGACAAAGACCGCAGCCTGCCCAAGCCGCAACGACGCCGCATGCTCTCGTTCATTCGCGACGCACGTAAGGCAATCAATCGCAAAATTCGCCAGCGCGCCCTCAACCTACGAAATCCTCCAATCGAAATTGCTTAGCCGAACGCCCATAGGCGCTAGGGCACCGCGCTCACGTTGAAATTCCATCGCCATCGCTTTGCGTTGCATCCCATCCGCTGAAATTGAAGGAAGCCGACTCATGACCAAGAAGCCACAGAAACCTGTCGAAAAAATCGCAAAACCGACCAAAGCGGCCGAACCGCGCTCGGCAAAAAAACTGGAGAAGAAACCCAGCGCGTTGCTGGCACCGGCGCCGACCAAAGAGAGCGCTTCTTCCCCAGCAAAGCAGAAGCGCATTCACGGCAGTTTCTCCATGCCAGCCAGCGACTACGCGCTGATCGCCGAGCTCAAGGCGACGTTGAAAAAAGGCGGTCGCCCGGTCAAGAAGAACGAGTTGCTGCGCGCTGGACTGCACGCACTCAAGTCCATGAACGACGCTGCGCTGCAGTCAACGCTGTCCGCGCTCAAACCGGTCAAGACCACCCAGCGCAGCAAGTCGAAATAATTGCTGGCGATCAAATTGATGGCGTCGCGCAGTCTGGTTCAACTGAGCTGGTCAGTGACCGCCGCTGCGTGTTGACGGCAACGTACTAGCGTCGCGATGTCCGCTGCGTCTACATCGCGATCAACGCCGTGGCGATCGCGAAGTAGATCAGCAGCGACAAAAGATCCTGGATCACGGTGGCCAGCGGTCCGGCTCCAAACGCCGGGTCGACCCCGACGCGCGACAGCATTACCGGCAGCGCCAGTGCGACAACCGTGGCCACCGAACACGCGGCGAACAACGACAGCGCCACAATCATCGCGATACGTGCGTCGTGCCAACCAAAACGAATAATTGGATAAATGAGCAGTGCCGTGGCTGCGCCGATGACCAGACCAGTCATCGCCTCTCGCGCCAGCATCTGGCGTACGTCGATGCCGAGCGACAGGCCGCGCACCACCACCGTCTCGGTCTGGGTGCCTACGGCATCCGCGAAATAGATGATGCCCGGAACAAAGGCCGCAAGCAGCACGATTTCGCTCAGCGTCGACTCATAGCGACCGACAATGCCGGCGGCGAGCAAGGCGCCGAGCAGGCCGATGAACAACCAAGGTAGACGGTGCCACAGTCTGCTGGCCATGGGTTCGGTGGTGGCGTGCCGTGCCGCCTCGGTGCTCCGGGTGAAGCCACCGATCCGCGACAAATCCTCGTCGTGCTCAGCCAGCATGACGGCCAGTAGTCGATGCGGCGGAATGATGCCAATGTAACGCCCCGCATCATCGACAACAGCAAGCGTCGACTCGCCATGCTGCACCGCTTTCCAGGCCGCGTGCTCCCGATCGAGCACGTGTGATACGCACGGTGGATCAACATCCATCAGTCGCGCCACCAGCACGCCCGCATCAGCACTCACCACATCCTCAATGTGCAACAACCCGACCAGACCGCGCGTCGTCGAGTCAACCACTGGAATATCCGAGATAGTGAAATAGCGTCTCTGTGCAATGCGCGCGCGCAGCAGGCCCACACTATCTTCAGGGTGCGCGATCGGAACGTCATCCGTCGCCAACGATGCTGACGACCTGAACGCTGCAGCAGGCCCAATGGCAGCCAAAGGTGTCGGGGTGTTCATACGTAGCCCACAGGCCAAGACGGTGTCGATCATGACGCATTCGCGCCAGGCGCACGCACGGCACCTCCAATCACGATTCAGCGCGTTGGAAATCTCGCACGGACATCGATCGAGTTGTGGCGTAGTCAGGAGCCAGCTGGCTCGGTGCCGCGCACGCCAAACACATAAAGCCCCGCGGTAATGCCTGCTGTTGCCAGAATCGAGCCCCAGCCCACCCATTGGATGAGACCGCCCCAGGATTCCAACGCCCCGCTCAGTGCGAAATACGCAAGCAAAACGCAGGCGCCGGCGTTGCTGACCACGCCGACCCAGATTGCACTCAAATCGCGCCGGCCGCGCAGCGCGGCTTTGAGGCCGAATGAATAACCGACACAGAGCGCCAGATACGCCCAGCCCAGCAGACGCACAAACAGGTAAGTAGATTGAACCGGAAAGCCCGCTGCCTCCAGCACGGATGGCGGAAGCAGGATAAGCGGCAGGCACCAGAACAACACCGTGGCCGCGATCTTTACGACGAAGACTTTTGCGAGACTGTTCACGCGATAGGCGCCCGTGGTGTTGGACGAAACCAGAAACTGTGCCAACGGAAATTGACCGCGACCGATCTGGTCTCCTGAGCAAGGAATCTCAGGGACCGTCATCCGGCGTGGGATTCCCAACCAGATTGGCGCGCATTCCGCCAGCATACTGCGGGTCAATGCGGTGATCGCCGTAACACAGTAGACGCATCACCGCTGCCGGGCGACGCTACCAACTGGCCCAGGCCAGCGCGGTATCACCCGCCACGTCGGTAGCATCTATTTTCGCGCCGGCGCCAATCCTTGACAGCAGCGGCCCGCGATGGATGTCCGCCTGCCGCAAGCTAGGCGTGATGATCTTTTCAGTTTGAGGGCAGCCCCGGTTTCTGCCGGCGCTACTGCAGCGATCGATAAACAGGCCAGCATCATTCAAGGCCGCTTGCGCCGCTGCCGCACGGCAGCGATTGATCGACACGTGCCCTCATCCTTACATGGCTTGAGCGCGCACTCAGGTGCCATTCGTACCGCTGTGCTTGGCCTATGAGCGCGCAGCAACGTGGAGTCCGGGATCACTATAACCCTCGACGTTTTTCTCGAACCACGCCTCCGAATACACACCGCCCGGCGCCAGCTTGATTGCCTCGTCAACTAATGCGAGTGGTATTGGAACGACCTGGACGTCAACGCGCATTTGCAGCCACAGCGATGCGTCTGAAGCATCGGCAACGACCGTGGCGAGCGGGTGGGAAAGGCCGTTGAAGCCGCAAAAAGAATTCGACAGACGATCACCCCTGGCTCCAACGCCGTGGTTGACGGCGGCCAGGCGAGCGTCCAACCCGTTGAAGAAAGCCGGTCCTGCGTGCTCCGTGTGACAGCATAGTCAGCTTCGCCCGCGAGCCGCAGCGAAGCTGGCCCACTCTTGAACCAAGACAGCGCCCAGTGCAAGCGGAATGGCCACGCGCATGATTGTGCGGCGTACCGTGCGCGACGCAAAAACTTATGCAGCCCACCCGGGGGTCCGCTTGAGCAAGTTGTTCAGCATCATTGCTCAATGCGGGGCGACCATCGATTTCGCAGGCGCGTCATTTGCCCGTTGCACTAATCTGTCCAAACCACAGCCGATTCCCATCCGGATCATCGATTCGGAACTCGGTCATGTCGTAAAAGGTGACTTCCAGATCGGGTACAACCAAACCATTGCTGCGGACGTGCTGGTGATACTCGACAATGTCGTCTGGGTAAAAGTAGAGAACGGAAAAACGCGGCGCACCGGGATGAACATTAATTGATTGATCGACCATCAGACGGCATTCGCCAAAGTTCAGCATCGCCCAGTGCCAGCCGTCATTTCTCTGCTCGACGCTGAAGCCGAGCTTCTGAAAGAACTCGATGCTGGCGGGCATGCTCCGCACCGGGAGCATCGGAACAAGGCGGTTCATCTGCACTGGATGACTCCAAGAGGGTCGTAAGACGATGATCGCATGACGCGGCACGCCGGGCGCGCGTCGTCACGAACGCCAAGCCAGGGAAGCGCGTAGGTCGGGCCCGCGCAGCGGTACCCGACGGCGGTACATCATCACCACTTGAGGTACCGCCATGAAGATACCGCCATCATCGCGACCACGACGTCGGGTACCGTCGCGCGGGGCCCGACCTACTTCTGGTGCTGCAGTATGTGTTGCCAAAAGGATGCCGAAGTGCAGGACATCCAGAAATTGAAAGCCCAAACGATGATGCCGCGACAAGGCCGGTGAAAGCGCCAACGACACGCAAATAGTGGCTGGGCATGCCAAGTCAGCGGGTTTCCCGTTCTTCCGTCGACGCTGGCGCCCAGTCCAGATTCTGCGCGCTGCCGGCAATCAGAAAGTGCCGTCGGAAAGAGCATGCACGTCGTGGAATCCATCCTTGCCGGCGTCACCGGCATAGAACACGCGGGTCTGCGCAGTCACAGTGGCTGCTTGCAACAAGGCGGAGAGTGCGATCAATAGGCGCACGCTTGGCCGTCTCCGTAATTGCGTCCGAAAAGTTGCCGGTGCTTGGGCGACCGATAAGCGAGCCGCCGCCATCGTCGGCCGACAGTGTTTACGCGGCTTCGCGCATGATCGCGCACCCATATGACAGGACGGGGCGGAGTCTATAGGGGGCATGCAATTGAAAGACGTGATGGACCGAGCAGAAGGGCGCTCTAGGCACAGTGTTGAAGCCGGTGGCTGGCCACAACCACACGAGCGGGGTTTGCCCGCTCGTGTGAAACGCCGTGGCGATTAAAAGCCGAAGTCGGCACGTACGAAGTAGTAGCCGCCGTTGATGCCGAACGGTAACGTTTCCCAACCATAGGTGAAGCCGAGTTGCGGGAACGGGAACGCGTTGGTTTCATCCCATTTGTCCGGGTAGGCGTCGAAGATGTTGGTGCCGCCGACGCTGAGCTTGAAGGCGTCGCTGAAGCGATAGCCCACCATCAAATCCGCCAACCATTCGCCATCCCAACGCTGTGTGTAGCCAGGCGTAAAGCCCTGCCCGGCGACCGATCCGAAGTAGTTGGCACTGGCATTGACCGACCAACTGCCATGCTTCCAGCCAGCACTGAGCACATGATGCGCACCGGGTTGGCCTTCCTCGACCAGGGTGACCTGCGCATCGGGGAATAGCGACGTCGGCGAGAGGATCGAAGAGGTCGAACGTCGTGCCCGCACTTTGGTATTGTTGAAATGCATCAGCGCGCTTAGGTTCAGCTCATCGGCGTTGCTGAGTTCCATGGTGTAGTCGGCGACCAGATCGACGCCGCGTGTCCGCGTGTCGACCGCATTGGTGAAGAACTGCGCCTGACCGACACGGAACGGATCGAGAATCGCGCGTATCGGGCATCCGGCGTTGTTGGGACCGCAGCCAGCCGCGGCTTCAGGAACGATTTCACCGGAAAAAATGATGCGGTCGTCGATGTCGATCTGGAACACGTCCATCGTCAGCGAGAAATTGTCGCTGAGTTGAGCGGTAAAGCCGAGGCTGGCGCTCACCGACTCCTCTTCCTTGAGCGGCGCAATACCCAGCGCCCGCGTAACCGCGGAGTCCTGACGAGCAGTGAGTGTGTCGGTGAGCACGCCGGCCGAATTCAGATTGGTCGAGACTTGGCTGAAGAACGCCTGCTGCACCCCGGGGGCACGAAATCCGGTTGCCACGGTGCCACGAAAGGCGAAGCGATCGGTGACATCGAAACGCGCCGACAACTTGCCGGTGAAAGTGCTGCCAAAGTCGGAAAAATCTTCGAAGCGCAACGCCGAGCCCAGCGTAAACGCATCACTGATCGGCGCCTCGAGATCGCCGTAGACCGCGTAGCTGTGACGGCCCTCGTCGACTTCCGTGCCCGGCGTGAAGCCAGGGAAACCCTGAATACCCGCAGCAGCGGTTCCGCCGGTTTGATTGAGAATCACGATTGCCGGATTATTGGTGCGGCCATAGGTGTAGGAGACCGGATCGCCGGCCACCACCTCGTAGTTGTCGCGTCGATATTCCACACCCGTGGCCAGGAACATCAGGTTCTCGCCGACGCCGGCAAACGAACCGGTGAAGTCGAGATTCAAGGTGGTCTGCTCCTGGATCAGCGAGCCGGTATCGGCCGAGGTGGGCGAGTCACCGAAGATGCCGCCGGCGCCATTGGGCTCGTAGAACCAACTCACATTGACCGAGTTGCGCTCATGGAAATCGAAGCGGTTGCGTCCCCAATTGGCTGATGCATCGAACGACCAGGTATCGTTGATCGGGCCACGGAAACCAGCGGCGAGGGAAACGTCTTCCACGGTGGTAATGATGTTCGGCAGAAAGCCATTGGGATAGAGTGCCGGTACGGTGCGACCGTCGCCAGCGCTGCGGAAAAATCCGGAAGAGTCGCCCTCGCGTTCAGACCAGCCGCCGAATAGATAAAGTTCGCCATCGCCAGCACCCATGCCGGAATTGAGCCAGAGATATTTGTCTTTGGCGTCCGGGTCGCCGATGCGCTGCGTCACCCGCGGCGGGTCCACGCGTAACGAGTCCGGTCCGGCACGATTGGTCTCGCCACGGTCGCGATATTCGGCGGTCAGATTGATGAAGCCTTCGTCGCCGAACGCGAAGCCAGTGTTGAAACCGCCATGGACGTTCTCGCCATCACCTTCATAGGTCTGGCCGACTTGCGTGCTCAAGGTACTACGATCAGTGCTGTTCTTCAGCACGATGTTGATTACGCCAGCGATCGCATCGGAGCCATATTGCGCGGCGGCGCCATCGCGCAGCACTTCGATGCGCGCAATCGCCGACAACGGAATCGCATTGATGTCGGTGCCGGCAGAGCCGCGCCCGATCGTTTGCTGCACGTTCACCAATGCCTGCTGATGGCGGCGCTTGCCATTGATCAGCACCAGTACCTGATCCGGGCCGAGCGCACGCAGCGTGGCCGGGCGGATGATATCGGTGCCGTCGGAAATATAGGTCGTCGAAAAATTGAACGATGGCTCCAGCATCTGCAACAGCTTGCCGACCTCCAACGCACCGTTGGATTCGAGTTTCTCGGCGCTCAGTACATCGACTGGCGCCAGCGTCTCGGTAGCGGTGTGCCCGCGCGCGCGCGATCCAAGAACAATGACTTGCTCAAGCTCGGTGTCGTCGTCATTCGCTTTGCTGTCCTGTGCCATCGCCGGCATAGCCAGGCTCATGGCAATAAACAAGGCACTAAATCGCACTTTCGCAGTGTAATCTCGGTTCATCTCGGGCTCTCCAGTAGCTATAGGTATATAGGGGATGGGCTGGTTCCCAACCGGCATCGGATCTCCCCAAAACAGCTCCGTACCAGCAATCAACGCAATCGACCCCCAGTCAATTACGCAGATATACGCGCGCCACTAACGTAAATTTTACGTGGCACGACGATACCGCTTTTTACAACTATGCGCGCTTAAACGGAAGCGCGACGTGCGTAGCATCGGAAGCGCGAGCCCTGCTTTACAAGGGCAGGGCAGCGGCGGCACAGCTACAGCGCTCGACGACTGCCACTGCTTGGGGATCGGTTGCCGGTGACGGAGAACAGATAGTGGGTGTCCCGTTCCCTCGTTCCCTCGCGAAGCGCCCGCAACCGCGCACACCGGGGAGGTCAAAAATGCTTGACATTTAATACAGTTGCTTATTCGTTAGGCATCGGTTTGACCACTTCGGAGTTTTGCCGGCACGACGACAGAGCACTACCGAAAGCAATGGTCGCAGCGGTTCTACACAGTGGGCCTTCCGCAGGCGAACCAGCCCCACTATTTTCACTGCCCATCTTCGTAGTGCTCATGATTTTGGCTTGCACTCGAAAAGGACTGAATAAATTGAGGTTGAGAATGTTCCGGTTTCTTGGGCTTAAAGAAGCCCTGTTGAATTGCCCAATCGTAGACGCCAACACCGACAGGGTACTCAGTGAGAGTTCCTGTAAGCCCATTTCTCCGAACCCAGGATTCGGCTTCATCTTTCGAGTGGAAAACGCCTGATGGAAAGGTGGCGCTCACCCCACAGAAGACGCACACGGTTGATTGCCTCATGGGAGGCCTAACGCCTTGAGTTAAGCCACGCCGAAGGCGTCGTCAAGAATGATCGGATGGGCACCTCCCGGG
>JAWXCG010000213.1:0-2886 GCA_034440555.1 Pseudomonadota bacterium | reverse complement strand
GTATGTCAACTTTTATCGGGGTTTCGCCACAGGCGACGTCGACGCTTTCGCATTCTGGTTTTGAAACTCAAGGTCAGTGTGCGTGCCGGTTCGGTACTAGGGAACATCTGAACAAGTCCGGAGCCGCGATAGCCCCCTGAGTCAGGGGGCGAAAAACCGCAGATTTTTGCGGGTTTGGCAAGCAATAAGCAGTGCGGCGAAGACGAACTGGTGACTTGTTCAGACCATCCCTAGTGAGCGTTCTCGCGAGTATCGCGTGTGCGGGATCAGTGGGGCGCGGAGCGTTTTGCTTCACCGCAACCGGACAACTGGGCGTCGCGAAGTCCTCGCGACGGCTTTAATCCGACCAATGCCGGTGACATCGAGTTGCGAAGACGCTCGCTCGTTTGCCGCCATCGTCGCACGAATTGCTTATAGCGGGTTCGCGCAACGTTGGGCAACGCCGTTGTCAATGTTCGAGGTTGGAGGCGGCCATAACTTGGGGGAATCTCTAGAAACCCCCTGCGCGATCCGATTGCTGCGTTGCGCGGTGCTCGGAATCCTCATGTACCCCAATGTACACTGCGGTTCCTGCGCTCCGTGCGCCTTGCACTCGAACCGCGCAGGGGGTTTCTAGAGGTTCCCTAGGGATTGTGTAAGTCAGAACGAGGAATCCGGCGATCACGCCGGTTTGATCCTGACAGTTGGTGGAACTTGTCCAAGACGATGCGCTTCACAGCACCAAGATAGCGCGTCGCGACCAAGCGCACACAGAGATAGTCATCGATTCAAAGATTGGAGGCGAGACGTGCAGTTCTCTGCGTCCTTATCGCCGCGCGACCCCGTTGTGACGCCGCATCAGGAAATACAGCGGCAAACCGGCCGCGGCAAGCCCCAGCGCCAGCATGAACGGTTCCAGACCGAGGCCCAGGAAAGCGAATAACACATAGATCACGCCGATGGTGGAGATCATCAGCAGTTCGCGCAGTAGTGTGCGATCACCGCGACGCCACAACGCCGCCAGCGCCAGGGCGCAGCACAGGTACAAAGGCAGGTTTGCCGCGGTCACCACTTTGGTGAGGAAGGTGAACCCATCGACCAGGGATCGGCTGTAGCTCATCAGTACCATGATGCTGGCCAACAGCCCGGTGACGATCAATGCAGTCACCGGCGCACCGCCGCGATTGCTGCGCGAAAACATGCTTGGCAACACGCCGTTGTCTGCCATGGATCGGGTCAACTGGCCGACCAGCAAAGTCCAACCGTTCAATGCGCCGAGGCCGCTGATCACGACAAATAATGCCAGCCAACGACCAACACCGTCACCGGCAAACCGGTCCATCAGCAACGCGAACGGTGCATTGGCCTGCGCCAGCTCCTGCTGCGGAATCAGCAGCAACGGCACGGTTGAGACGATGATGTAGATCACCGCGGTCAACAGGGTTCCGATCATCGTCGCGCGCGGAATGGTGATGCCGGGATTGTCGACTTTCGCTGCCGGCACCGTGGCCGACTCGAAACCGAGCATCGCAAACAGGGCAATGGTCGACGCTGCCATCACATCGCCGATGCTCACCGCTCTGGTCGGCAGATACGCCGTGTAACTCGAAGGCGAACTTAACAACACCCAGGCACCGAGCAAGGCCACCGCCGCCATGGGCAACAGCTTGAGTGCAGTGGTGACGATCTGCACGCCACCACCGCTGCGCAGCCCAAGCAGATTGATCATCACGAACGCCCAAATCAGGCCCAATGCAAACAGCGAAGGCTGTAGCGCGCCAGCCTGCGGAAACACCGCAGTGACATAGCCGACGACGCCGGTGGCGAGTGCGGCATTGGTGATCCACATCGATACCCAGTACGACCAGATCGCCACATAGGCGGGCAGATCACCGAGCGTGCCACGAATGTAGCCGTATGGTCCGTCGGCTTCAGGCATCTCGCGCGCCAGTCGTGCGAACACGCGTGCCAGCGCCAGACATCCAAGCACGGTGATCGTCCATCCGATCAGAGCGTTGTAGCCGAATGGCGCCAGCGAAGCCGGCAACAGGAAAATTCCCATGCCGATGGTGTTGCCAATCACCAGTGCAGTGCAGGTCCAGAAACCAATTTGCCGGGTCTGCGTCATCAGCATGCTCGCCAATTCAATTGAGGGAGATGTTCTCGCCAGCCTTGACCACGGCCCGCACCTGGCGCAGGCATTCGATATCGTGGAGCGGGTCGCAGGCAACGGCGACCAGATCCGCGGCCTTGCCGACGGTGATCGAGCCCAGTTCGGTTTCCTTGCCGAGCAGTCGCGCTGCCTCAATGGTTGCGGAACGGATTGCCTGCAGCGGCGTCATGCCATAACGCACCATGTAGACGAACTGACGCGCGTTGTCGCCATGCGGATAGACACCGCTGTCGGTGCCGTAGGCAATTTTGACGCCAGCCTTTACCGCCTTGCGAAAACCTTCGCGCTGCTTGTCGGTGGTTTCGATGTTCTTGCGCAGGATTTCCTCGGACCAGCCGTCACGACGGCCGACGCGGTCGATGTAATCACCGTTGTAGATGTCGGCAACCAGCCAGGTGCCATGCTTCTTCAGCATGGCAATGGCCTTGTCGTCCATCAACGAACCGTGTTCGATTGAACGGACGCCCGCCCTGATTGCGCGCTTGATGCCTTCGGCGCCATACGCGTGCGCGGTGACAAAACGCCCGCGACGCTGAGCTTCCTCGACCGCGGCGCGTATTTGCGCTTCGCTGTATTCC
Organism: Pseudomonadota bacterium; assembly: GCA_034440555.1. Lineage (GTDB taxonomy): Bacteria > Pseudomonadota > Gammaproteobacteria > Xanthomonadales > Ahniellaceae > 0-14-3-00-62-12. The sequence goes on along the minus strand of JAWXCG010000213.1, from coordinate 156 downwards.
GACTGACCCGGTTCGGTCCCCGCAGTCAGCACGGCGCCAGTAGCGATGACCTTGATGAAGTCGGCGCCGTTGTCCAACAGGTGATTCACCCGCTCACGGACTTCGCCCTCGGTCGCTGCGACACCGCGACGGAATTCTGCGGGCACCTCCATGCCC
>JAWXCG010000212.1:0-9293 GCA_034440555.1 Pseudomonadota bacterium | reverse complement strand
CCCTCGGCATATTGTTGGCTGACCGCCGGCGGCGGAAATGCCATTGGTCAGGGGCGTCGCGTACACAGCGGTGCCGTGCAGCCCGTAGCCCGGATCAAAACGAAGGAAGTAGGGCGGATCGGCGGATCCCTCGCAAGAGGTATCCGCCGCGTGGTCTCGCCGATGGCCTCTGCGAAACGCAGAGCGACGAAGTCGCGCGCCGGCTTCTGTTGATGTTGCGGACATTCCGATGTCGGGTACCGCTGCGCGGGACCCGACCTACGTCCGAACCGTTTCTGCTTGCGGTAGGATTTCGAGATGCCGAACTATCGACGGATGCGAACGCCAGGGGCGACATGGTTCTTCACGGTGAATCTGTTGGCGCGGCGTGACAATGATCTGCTAACGCGACATATCGATCTGCTGCCCGATTGCGTTGCGGCCGAGCGTGCGCGGCGGCCGTTCCGCATCGATGCCTGGGTGGTGTTGCCCGAGCACTCGCATTGGCTGTGGACATTGCCGGATGGCGACTCGGACTACTCGACGCGATGGCGCCGCATCAAGACGGATTTTTCGCGCGCAATTCCGCCTGTGGAGTCACGTTCGATCACCCGCGTTCGGAACGGTGAGCGGGCCATCTGGCAACGGCGATTTTGGGAACACCAGATACGCGACGACGCTGACTATGCACATCATCTGGATGACATCCACATCAACCCGGTGAAGCATGGGCATGTGTCGCATACTGCGGACTGGCCGCATTCGAGCTTCACGGGCTATGTCGAGCGCGGTGTGTATTCTGTGGATTGGGCGGCGGATGTGGCCATTGCGATGACTGGGGAGCGCTAGCTACGGTTGATGCCGCGGACATGCCGATGTCGGGTACCGCTGCGCGGGACCCGACCTACGTCCTACTGCTCAAGGGATAACTCGACCTACCGCATTCTCCTTTGCGGCCGGCGCTAACATGAACGCAGCAGACTTGCATACACACGAGACGTCATAGCCCCGTCGCCGTCCCTGACGCAACGCCTAATAAGTGTTTCATTGATTCCTGTTTCAACTATAAAAAGCCAATATATGAATATTCTGATCACCGGCGCGACCGGAAATATTGGACGAGAGGTAATCAAGCATTTTGATTATTCGTCAAGCAATAAAGTCATCGCCGCCGTTCAGAATGCAGCAAAATGTGCGTTTGCTGAGCCGATCAAATTGCGTGTGTTTGATTTTCATGATGTGGAGAGTGTTCGTGCGGCCATGCACAAAATTGATGTTATTTTTCTGCTGCGGCCGCCGCAGATTGCTGATGTCGGAAACGTTTTCACGCCCATCATTGATATTTTCAAAAGCGCAGGCATAAAACACGTTGTTTTTCTATCGGTGCAGGGTGCGGAAAACAATCCTATCATCCCACATTACAAAATTGAACGGATGCTGCGTGAATCTGGAATACCCCATACGTTTATTCGTCCCAGCTACTTCATGCAAAATCTCACGACGACGCTGCGCAAAGACGTTGAGCGCGGTGAGATCTATCTCCCGTCGGGAAAGGCAAAGTTCAATTGGGTGGACGCGGCGGACATTGGCCGCGCTGTAGCGGTCGTTTTGAAAACGCCGAAAGAGCACAGAAGTAGAGCGTATGTCATTACAGGCAGCGAGCAGCTGGCCTTCAAGGAAGTTGCCGAGATGATTTCTCATGTTTCTGGAAAACCCATGCATTTCAAAAGTCCATCGCTGCCTTCTTTCTTTTTTCGAAAAAAGCGCGAAGGTGAGCGCACTTCCATGATTTTCGTATTAATCATGCTGCATTTTTTTCCGCGATTCTCAAAGCCGCCGCCGCTGAGTGATGACTTCAAGGCACTTACTGGACGCGAGCCGGGAACGCTGGAGCAGTTTATAAATAGAGAAATGATGGGCATTTAAATACAACAGAAAAGCGAACAAAATGTTTTATCTTCGCCTTCCAAGCTTTGTTGGAAGGTTGGGGACTTTTACCAGCGAAGATTTAAGGTGCGTCCTTTGCTTCCAACGCATCCAGTCGGGCGGCGAGCGACGCGCTGGCCAAACGCAGCTCGGCATTTTCAGCTTGGACTGCACGCAGCTCACTCGCCTGTCGGATATCCAATTCCTGGATTGCGCGCACTGCAACCGCCTCGAATCCGCGCATACTCAAACTCAGATAGCCGCTTTCGTCCCCGCTTACCCACTGCGGAAAAACCGCTTGCGCTTCCTGCGCGATAAAGCCGAGGTGCGCGCCGATTGGCTGGAACGACTGGCCTGCGTCGCGACAACGGTAATGCACCGGGCGCAACGCTTTGATCTGATTGAGGGCACCGCGGTAGTCATCGACGTCGTTTTTCAGGCGATCGTCGGATAGCGTCGCTATGGTGCCCGTGGTGGTGAACAGTTGTCCGTCACTGCGCAGGTGCATGCGCGTCGTTCCGCCTGCACCCGGATCGCCTGCCGCGTCTGCATGTATGCCGCCTTCAAACCAAAGGAATCCGCCGGCGGATCGCGCGTAGAGGTTGAAGTCCTGCACACCGATTCCATAATTTGCCGGCCCCCAAAGATTGAGCATCTGCCGCGTCTCCGAGCCAAACGACGCGTTCCTGATCGGACCATTGAGTGCGATACCGCTGCCCAGTGCTTGCAGCGTCAAGTCTGCGCTGACGTTGTCGACGGTGATTAGCGCGGTTTCTCCCGATCGACTGCTCAGTGACAGATTGAAGTTTGCGTCGCCGGTTGGCGTTGAGCCCATGTTGACGTCGGCGTTGATCGGCCCGCGCTCGTTAAGCACTACACCGGATGGTGATTTCAGCACCAGCGGCTGATTGTCGGTGGTGCCAGCGAAATCGGTGTCGGCATTGGTTCCCGCATTGCCCTGCGTATCCCAACACACGCCCGCCAAAGCCGTCTTGGGATCAAAGCGCAGCGGCTCGTTTAAACGCACGAATCCCGTGCCACCTTGTTGGACTTCGGTACTAAGGCGCATCGTTTTTGCGTTGCTAGATTGATACCGAAGTCGACCTCGACGGCGAAACTGCCATCCTGGACGGCCACATCGAACAGGGTGATTGGTTCAACGCCGGAGAGCGCACCCTCGCCATCGATCACTGTAAGGCGAAAGTCATTGCGGCCATTGGCTGCGACGCCCGCGTCGCTCAGGCTGCCGCGATAAATCCAGGGCGCGGCGCTGGCGAACGCGCTGACGGCGAACAGGGCCAGCGAAACTGCAATGCGTAGCATCATAATTCTCCGTTGAGTGAATAATGGAAAGCAGAGTCAGTCTTCGAAGCCATTAACAAAAACACTATCGTTCGCCGGCATGCAATCCCCGGCGAATGATTTTTGCGTCACCAAGTCCGCGGTCATGGCGAAGCGGCCGGAAGCAGAACGTTGTGGCCGAGCCGGCTCCGGTCTTAGATTCGCGCTCACCGCAAAGCGCTGGATCGCACCGGGTTTTGCTTCGCCAGGGCGCAGTGTCGCTTCCACCCGAAATCGATCGCTGGCTAAAACCGGCGCGGCAAGCAATAGACTTAGGGAAGGTCTGAATAAGTCACCACTGCGGCTTCGCCGCACTGTTTATTGCTTGCCAAACCCCAAAAAAAACCTGCGGTTTTTCGCCCCCTGACTCAGGGGGCTATCGCGGCTCCGGACTTGTTCATAGGTTCCGTAGCGCTAACAGTACCCATGATCGTTTCATCACCGCCCCTCAGCTTCTGCCCATTGCCCATGCGTACGTCGGATCGACAGCAGGGCTGACATGGGTCATCGCGACGGTTGATCCATGGGCAAGCCCGGGCGTACCAACGCAGGACGTCGCCGCGATGATGCGGGCGTGGACAGCTATTGGACTTGGCAGGTACGCCGGATCAGATGCAATGGTCTAATCGGTAGCAAGCGGTGATCGTTCGCGAAAATGCCAGCGACGTGCGGCCGCGAAGACGCCGCCTACTGCCATTGCTCCGGCAAAGGGGGCGCCGTGGTGCAGGGACCACAGCGGATGCAATGCCAATAGCAAAAGCGCGAGCGCAGCGGAAAGCGCAAATTGGCGAATCAATCGGTCGTCGACGCTGATGGCTTGGCGCCCCTGGACCAGCGCAGCGAATGGAATCAATGACGTGACCGCCATGTAGTCTCGATATGCAGTGCCATGCCGCACCAGCAACTTGCGGTCTTGGAGCACAGCTCCGATAGTGGCAAGCAGTGCAAAGCCGACAAAATAGATACACAAAGCAAGCGTCGGAACGAGCAGTGCATGCGCGGTTGCAAACAGCGTGAGCCCCATGAAAAAAGCATGCCGTGTGACGCGTTCGATGCCAGCCGCAGGCCTGAGCTGAGTTCGAAAAAGTGCCATGGGCGAACGTACATAGTTCAGCAATCCGGCCATCGACAAGCTCAGTCCGAGGAAGGCGAGCATCGCGAGCAAGGCATGCACCGCAGGTACGCTACCAAGTGCCAGGCCACGCGCGCCATCACCGCCGTAGATCGCCACTGTGGCAGCGAGGACGGCCAAGCCAATAGCGGCAACGGCGCTGAAGACAGCGACGAATTTCTGTTCGCCCAAACTGCGCACGAGTACATCGCGGCATGCTGGCAATCCCATCAGCAGATGAGTTCCAGCGAACAGCAGCCAAGCCAGCAAAACCATCAGTGCTGCGTTCATGATCAGGTTCTCCGTGTAGTGCTGATTGACGGTGTCGCCAGCGCCTGCGTGATCACCGCGGAATAGGTGGCGCGGATGAGCGCGTCTACCGATGCCGGCGGCGGTTGGTTGGCACGGATGTGCGGCAGCACCGCGGCAAGCGGGGCGTCGACCAAGGCGTAGGTCACGGTACGCAGTGCGTCGGCGTCGGTACGGCCCAGCAGGGCCTTGGAAATTCTGCGCAATGCCGCGTCGCCGTGCTTCTTCAAGGCCGCCGCGCGATCCGCCATTTCAACCGGCCAACCGGCGCCCAAAAAGTCGCTTCTACGGTGCAAAAGCAGAATGCGCGCCTGCTCCGGTTCCGCGCGAACGCGCGCGGACACAAACAGCGCACCGGCAAGTCCTGCCGCCAAGGCATCGTGGCCGCTGATCGCCGCGGCGAAACCGGCCTGGAATGATTCAGCGGAACGCAGCCAGACCTCGCCCAGCAACATGTTTCTCGAGGCAAAGCGGTGATAGATCGAGCCGGTGGGCGCCTGCAGCGCATCGGCGATGCGGGCGATGGTCGCCTGCTCAGGACCCAACTTTGCGGCGATGCGCGTAGTGACGCCAACAATCTGGTCGTGACCGAATTTTGCGAGGCGTGCCATGCAAATAGAATAGGTGTTCTAGAACCATGCTTCAATTACGACATAAAAACCATCAGCGCCTCGACCTGATGCGCGCACGGACTAACGGGGTTTGCGCATCCGTGACAGCTTGCGCACTGCATTGAACGCAACGTGCGTGCCCGAGCGCCGCTGCAATCATCGCTCGCCCGCTGCGCCGCGCACTCGCCTGGAGAGGTCTTCGACAACAACTTTGCGTGCGCGAACGCGACCCAGGCTGAACGGGCTGAGGTCAAAATGGGCGCTGCCATCATTCAGTAGCAGGGCGACACAGACAACGTGTTTGCGAAGCTAGAGCTTTGCCACGCTCTCATTGCAAGACATGGCACGCAGATAATCGGCCAATCGCCGCCCAGCCTCATCGCTGAAGCGCTCATCGTGAACAACGCTATTGGTCACCCGGTCGAGCCGAAAGTTGCGAAAATCATTGCGTAGTTCGCACCACGCGCCCAGCGTCCACGCGCCACCCCAGAAGAACAGTCCCAATGGCCGAACCCGCCGCTGCGAATCCTTGCTGTCGACATCGCGATACTCCAGTCGAACAAATCGGTGTCCGTCAATGGCCTGACGAAGCACATCCATCTGCGCACCCATCTGCGGATTGATAAAAAAATCTGGAGAAAACAGCCGCGATGACTCCAGTGTCGCACGTTTGTCTTTGGGCAACACCGCGGCAATTTTTGATAATGCTGTACGCGCCCCCTGCGCCAATGTCGGGCCGCCCCAGGACTCCACCATGCGCGCGCCGATCACCAGTGACTCAATTTCATTGTGATTGAACATGAGTGGAGGTAGGTCAAAGTCCGGATGCAGGCGATAGCCCACTCCAGCTTCGCCATCGATGGGAATGCCCGAGGCAAGCAGGTCGGCGATGTCGCGGTAAATGGTGCGCTCGGAGACTTCCAGCCACTGCGCCAGTTGCGCCGCAGTGGTCAGCCGCCGCCCACGGAGGTAATGCACGATTTCGAACAAACGGTCAGCGCGGCGCATGCACTGTGCCTAGCGTGGATTCAAGGCAATACAGTCCATTGCCATGACGTGGTCATTCACCGCATCACCTCCGTTGCAGCGAAAATGTCCCGTTCGCTGCGCGCGCCTTTCGCACTGTGGTAAACGCCCACCATGGCAACGCTTCTCCTGTTTTGGCTTGATGGATCGCCGCCGCAAAGGTATCCCACACGCAGGGGTCATGTCCGCTTCCGGTGATCTGTTGAATGCGCGTGTACAAATCGTCCGGGCTGCAGCCCGCGAGCTGTGCCACCGATGCGATGCCAAGCAATTCAAAGTCCTTGCACATGGCTTTGCCGATGTTGCGCAGATCGCGCAGTCTGGTCGCGGGCAGGATGCCCATCTGCGTCAGAGTCGCGCGCGAACCGGGCGCAGCCATGCCCAGGTCAGCATTCTTGCTGGCTTTTTTTGTGCGCATTGCCATGCTTGCTTATCCAGCGGGAAAGAACTCGCCCATCAGCCGATCACGATAACTTGCCAGGTTCTTATGTCCCTCGGCGTGCGACCGAATCGGCGTTTCAAAATGCGTGGCGAGGACGCTCACTACAAACGCCAGCGCAGTCGCGTCGGCGCCACACGGTTTCGCGCCCATCAGATAGGGCTTGTCGCCTAGCACTGCCGCCAGTGCATCGATGCTGCGATTGGCGATCATGACGATCTCAGCGTCGGTGTGTCGGCCCAGCCCATGCGCGTACAGGTTCTTGCGCACCTGGCGTCGCACCATCGACACGATCAGGGGCCTGATCAGTGCCGGTGCGAAATCAAAGAATCGCTGGGGGCCCTTCTTGAAGTTGGCGTCGTCAACCCAGCGCGCGTGTAGCAATGCCCAGTAGAGATGGTCTTCCAGCATTTTCTCCACCGACCAGGCGATGCCTTTCTCCGCGGGGGACAGGTGCTTGTCGAAGTCGATGCCGTAGTTTTTTTCCAGGTGCAGTCGAATCAACGTGGTGTCGCCGATGCCGACACCCTTGTCCTCGATGTACGGAATCTTGCCTTTTGGCGCCTTGCGCAGATTGCCGACGACCGTGCGAAAAGGCAGGCTCGACATTTTGAGCAAGATATCGGCTTTGGTGACGAACGGACTGGGATCGGGGAGGCCGAACATGGGGCCGAAAGTGTGCAGTGTGATCATGGGGTTTTGTGCGCTGTGGTCATGGAGTTTACCCTTGCAATGTTTCGCTTGGTTGCGGAATTTGGTGTGCTGGCCTCGCCGCCGCGGCCTCGGTGCACCGCGGATTGCGATCGGCCAGTGGTGTCTGCTGCAGTGTCTGGAATCGCAATGCGCAGGGACTGCGTACGCCATTGCGCCTGACTACGCAGCGTGCAATCCGACCCGATTGCCTTCACTGTCGATGATATGCGCATAGTGGCCCATGTCACCTGGCAATGCAGTTTTGCCCAGCGCGATGCGCCCGCCCGCTTGCTGTGCACGCGCCAATGCCGAATCGATATCGTCTTCGACCGAAAGATAAACCAGATTGCCCGAATCGCTTGGTTTCAAGTAGTCCACGGTCATGATGCAGCCGCCAATTCCGGCCTTGCGCTCAAATGGGAACACGGCCAGTTCAATCGGCCCCATGGTCTCGCGAACCAGCGACTGTCCAATCACTTTTCCATAAAACTCCGATGCGCGATCCAGGTTGTTGGCCGGAATCTCAAACCAGGAAATTGCATTGCTCTGCATGACTGTCTCCGTAGGACGAACGCCGGATGGCGTGCAGGCATAGTGCGGCAGTGCTCCTGACAACGTGGTGTCAGGAGCCTCCGCTGTGACGTGTATGCCACGGCCTTAGCCGAGAGCATCTGCGCGTTGATCTGCCTGTAGGAGCGGACCCGGCCGCGACCGACGTTGACCCATTCGTTGAAACAAATCGCGCCCGGGTGCGCTCCTGCACGCTGAACTTGCCGCGACGGATGTCCATCGATTAAAGCTGCGTTCACAGCAAGTTGACGCACTCGCCTGCACCCCACTTGGGTCTAAATGTCTTACAAAGCTGTGCTGCACAGCGAAAGTGATCGCGGCATAATGCAAGGCACTGAATGTGGAGGTCGCTATGCATCCGATTCGGCAACGAACGTTCGCTCGCTGTTTCTCACTTTATTGCTTTTGCTCGGCCACGCCAGCGTCTGGGCGCTCAGTTACGCGATAGACGAGTGTTCAGAGTCTGTTTAATAGCTCGCCATTGGTCGTTTGGGCGCAGGTAATCAAGTCACGCGAGCGTGGAGTGGCCGCCATCGAATCGCTGTATTCGCTAAAACTGCACGCGCAACTCAAAGGAAACGCACTACCCAGGATCCTTCGTCTATCGTTGTCCGGCGCCGTGCTCCGGTCCGGGATCGACCAGATCACTTTCTGCATTCCGCATCTGCGAAAATGGCAATCGGTGTTGGTTTTGCCGAGCAACCCCGTGACGGCACGCTGCAGTCCGAGCAGTTGACTTCGGGGTTGGCTCGCAAAGCGTATTCGGTATTACAGCGCCAGCGGCGGGTGCGATCGAGCAGCGCTGCACTCAGCAATCAGATGGCGTGGGGGTTTTCGAGCGACTCCCCGAAGCTATACCAACCTGATCCAACTCACTGCTAAGATCCGCAGCGCTATAGTACAGCTTGTCTCAACTCTGTTCTTAGCAAGGCTACTGCACTGGCGGTATTTTTTCTCGCTGTATCCCAAATACGCGCCCATCGAAAATTTCTTCGAGGACAATTGCCCAATGCGCCACTGCACCATGAGTAAGCACGGTTATCACGTTAATTGGCCGCTGTTGCCCATCAGCAAGGTTTTCGTCTGTCTATCGCTTTGCTTGCCGATGTTTTGCAGTGGGCAATTTATTGACATTGAACCAAGCGACAAATCTGAGCACGCTTCCGTCGTCGTTTCAGTGAGAAGTAACGGGCGGCCGCAGATTTGAAGTGCAACACCTTGACGAATCGTCGAGGATTGCAGCATGGACTCATACAAACACTTGTCGTTGGCGGAACGGGTAGAACTG
>JAWXCG010000211.1:0-5947 GCA_034440555.1 Pseudomonadota bacterium | reverse complement strand
GTCGTTTGCGGATCGGACTTCAGTCCGACCCTCCTTTTTGCTTCATACCCCGTGGCGCAGTTCCGCAAAGATGGCTTCACTCGATCAGGGATGCTCCGCCTCGGCGTGCTGATGCTCGTGCCGCAGCAAATAGATGCCGCTGACGATGATGATGCCGGCACCGATGAATACCCATCGATCGGGAAATGTTCGCCACAGCCACCAATCGAGCGCCACCCCCCACGCCAAAGCAGTGTACTCGAAGGGTGCGGCGACGGCCGCCTGGGCGCGGCGAAATGCTTCGATGATCGCGTATTGGCCGAACGCACCGGTAATGGCGAGCGCCAGCAGAATGTGCCAGTGCTCGGCGCGCAAGGGTTTCCAGTTCGGCCAGGCCAGCGCAGTGGCGCCGATGCTGAGCATGGCAATCATCCAGAACATCATGCTGGAGGTGGAGTCAGTGCGCGCGAGCACGCGCACTGAAATCGAGGACAGCGCATAACAAATGGCGGATAGCAGCACCATCAGGCCGGCTGTGCTGATCAGGCCGTCACCGCTCGGACGCAATACCACCAGCACGCCGACGAAACCGATCACGATGGCGATCCAGTGCGCGCGCCCGACTTTTTCCTTCAGCAGCGGAACACAGAGCAGCGTGATCAACGAAGGCGCCACAAAGAACACCGCGTAAGCCGCGGTCAGGGGCATGCGCTTGAGCGCATAGGCGAAGCTGCTCAGCATCACGATCGACAGCAGGCCGCGAAACAGGTGCAGTGGCCAATGGATGCGCAGCAACTGGGCATAGCCACCAGCAAAACCGACCCAGATCACGACCAGCGGCAAGGCGGTCAGGCCACGCAGGGCGGCGACCTGAAGTGGCGGGTAGTGCGGGGTCAGCAATTTCAACGCGGCATCCATCAGCGAGAACGCGCCAACGGCAAACACCATGAAGGCGATGCCACGCAGATTGTTTTGGCGAATAGAAGGCATGCGCGGAAATTCGGGAAGTTATAAGCGTGGCGTGGGCGGCGAACTTTGCGACACTGACTTGTCTAAAGCTTCGCCCAGAGACAGCGACCCACTGCGACGCCTAAGACTTTTTGCCGAAGGGCCAGCCAAGCTTACCGAGCAGCCCGGATTTCTTATCGCCTTCGGGCGGGCTGGGATCGTGTCGGCGTTGGCGCGGTGTCCATTCGATCAGGCCGATCATGTCGTAGGCATTGACCAGGTTGAACACGGCATCCATGCTGGCGCCAGCATCGGCAGCGATCTCGTTGAGGCGGGCCGGATTGCTCATGAAGGTGATGATGGCCGCATGATCGCGAAATTCCGGCTCGGCGGACACGCATCCCTTCAATCGATAGGTTCCGCCCGGATCGAGATGACTGGCAAGACGCCCGGTCGATTTCAGCAGGGTTTGCAGCCAGACCAGCTCGTTGAAAGGCCGCGCTGGTTCGCTGGTACGCAGCTGGCCCAGCTCGCGCGTCGTTACCACTTTCCAATCCTTGGTCGGCAGAACGCGGCTGCAATAGGGGACCAGACGCGACAGGCCACCCGCGGCATGGAACACCTGATTTTTTGGATCCAGTGTCAACGCAGGTGCGTCGGGTGCGAGAATCTGCGAAGGCGTGATGATGGCGCGTTCGCCATCGAGATAGTCGCGGATCGAATGTTCACTGTTGTCGGCATCGAGAATGCGGCGGATATTCGGATTCTCCGCGGTCAATCCCGGTTTCCGACTCAGCGCTGCAGAACTGTCGTTCATGCGCGCCTGAGCGCGCGCACTGGGCGCGCTGGTGGCGGCAATGCTGGTGTTGGACTCAATCTGCAGTTTTTTGATCAGCGGCGCCTCGGTCTTTTCCCGCTCTGCCCTGATCAGCGCTTCAATGCCTTCGGCGACTGGGTTGGTCGAGGGCCGCGCCCGCGCTTTGGCCTGCTCCTTGAGCAATTCGTCCAGACCCAGCGCCACCGGTTCGCTCGGCGGCGCCTGTCCCCAGACATCGCGCGCCGGGGCACTCGTATCAACTTTCAGATCGGACAGATCGCGGAAATAAAAGTCTTCGGTGGCGGCATTCACTGGCGATGCCGCAAGCGTCGGCGCGCTCGCCTGCTTCAACACGTCGATAATGTTTTCTGCTTTCAGCGGCTCGCGAAGTATCAGACCATCCTGTTCGGGGTGCTCGTTGTCGCACAGGATCGCGCAGCGCATTCCGCTGGCCGCTGCGCGGGTACGCGCCATGTGGCCAGCAAAATTGTTCGGATCGACCACGACCAGATCTGCCTTGATCTCGGTGCCCCAACGCCATTTCTCTGGCACGTCCTTGGCAACCTTCCGAATCAGCAGGCGCAGATGCGCCGCCTGTTCGTCAGACAATCCAACCGATGCGATAATCAACTCTTTGGCCATACGCATAGTGTGGGATCAGAAGTGCCGAAAGTGCAACCCGTTTGAGTTGAGGCGCTTCGTTTCGTCGGCGCCAGCGACGCGGGAATCAATCGGACACGACTTCTGCGCGCTTGCTGGTATGCAACAGCCACAGGTTCCGACTATAGACAAACAGGCCGGAAAACTGCCCGAGTGTAAACACCAGGTCGCGCTTGTGGACTGCGTAGGCTGTCAGGATCAGGCCACCGCATAAGCTGATCCACCAGAACACGGTCGGAACGACGACACGCCGTGCGCGTTCGCTGTAGAGCCACTGCACAATGAATCTGGATGCAAATATCGCCTGGCCAAGAAACCCAACCGCCAGCCAGAAGTTGAAATTGTGCGCCCACGAACCGAAAAACTCAGCCACTTTCCATCTCCTCAACGATGCTGCGGCGCGAACGCCGAATCAGCCAGGCGACACCGCGCAGATCGCTGATGCCCACCCAGAGCCGGTTCCACATGCCGTACTTGGACACGCCAGCAATGCGCGGTCGGTGGTTGACCGGCACGCTGATCGTGCCAAACCCCGCACGTTGCATCAACGCCGGCAAATAGCGATGCATGTGGTCAAAGTAGGGTAAGTCGAGGAATGCCGAGCGATCAAACAACTTGATGCCGCAGCCGGTATCTGGCGTCGCGTCGCGCAACAGGCGCGAACGCACGCCATTGGCGATTCTGGACGACAGGCGCTTGATCACGTCATCGTTGCGCTTGACGCGCCAGCCGGCGAACAGTCGTATGTTTTCTGCCGCGCAATCGCGCTCGTCGAGCAATTTAGGAATGTCGGCCGGGTCGTTTTGTCCGTCACCATCCAGCGTGGCGATCCAGGCGCCACGCGCTGCTTTGACCCCGTTGCGCACTGCTGTGCTCTGCCCGGACTGGGACTGATGCCGGAGTACGCGCAGCTCTGGCACGCTGGTTTGCTGATCCTTTAGTACGAGCAACGTATCGTCGCTGCTGAGATCATCGACATAGACAATTTCGAAAGTAATGCGACCGCGCAATGCGGCACATATCTCATTGATCAGCGGTGCGATGTTTCCACGTTCGTTGTGCACCGGCACAACGACAGAAAGTTCGGGTTGCGACATGCGTGTTCCAGATGGTTAGCGTGAAATACGGTCCACGTTACAAGAGCTTTGGCCCCGCCCCGATGTTCGCGGAGGGATGGGCAGGGTTTGGGGATACTTGTGCTCTTGCTGATATGCATGCGCAAATCAGCACGACGCGCCGTAATAGCTTCTGCACCAGTCCACCAACCGCGGCAGACCCTCTTCGATGCTTGTCGCCGGGTTGAAGCCAAGTTCATGCTCGGCACGTCGGGTATCGGCCATTGTCTCGATCATATCCCCGGCCTGCAGGGGTCGAAAGCGCTTTTGAACCGTGTCACCGACAGCTCGCTCAATCAGTTCAATGAAACGCAACAAGGCCTCCGGACGATGATTGCCCAGATTGTAGACGCGATGCGGTGCATTCGTACCGTCGTCCACTGGCGGCAGGTCCAGCGCGCCCATTACGCCGGCAACGATATCGTCGATCCAGGTGAAGTCGCGGCGCATATCGCCGTTGTTGAATACATCGATCGGGCGTCCGGCCAGTGCTGCGCGGGCAAACAGGATGGGCGCCATATCCGGCCGCCCCCAAGGACCATAGACGGTGAAGAAGCGCAGTCCGCTTAGGCGCATACGGAACAGATGTGCGTAGGAGTGGGCCATCAGTTCGTTGGCGGCTTTGGTCGCGGCATACAACGAAAGCGGCTGATCGACGCGCTGAAGTTCATCAAACGGGGGCTGCGCCGCGCTGCCGTAGACAGAGCTGGACGAGGCGTACACCATCTGGCTGATGCCATGACGGCGGCACACTTCCAGCATGTTGCCAAATCCAACCAGGTTGCTCTGCACGTAAGTGCTGGGTGACTCGAGCGAATAGCGCACACCCGCCTGAGCGGCGAGATGAATCACGACGCGTGGCCTGGCACTGTCGAACAGCTGCGAGAGCGCAGCGGCATCGGCGACATCCACGTGCGCAATCTGCACTTCAGCACACAGTGCCGCGACGCGATCGCGCTTCATTTGCGGGTCGTAATAGGCGTTGAAGTTGTCGAGTCCGACCACGCTGTCGCCGCGCAGGCGCAGTGCCCGGCAGACATAGGCGCCGATGAAACCGGCCGCGCCGGTGACCAGAACAGGCGCGGTGTTCATGGCTGGCACCGCGCGCGCACCGAGGGCAACTGCAGCAGCACCCATTGACGCCGATTGGCCATGCCTGCGGGCAGAGTCGTGGCGATATTCACGCAATCGTCAAGGTGCTCGGCATCGGCGAACAACCATCGCTGCGCCGGAGCCTGCGCCAGCCAGTCGATGCCGCGCCGCAGTTGTTCGTGCGGTGACTGCTTGAAGCCGAATTCTGTAACCGGTCGATCTGCCTGCAGCAAGTTCTGTTCGCGCCAGGCAATCAGGCCGAGTTCGGCTTCCGGCCCAACCATCTGACCCGCGCGACGCATCACGCCGCGCGCTGAATTTGCGTCATCGAAAAGGGGGAAACCCCAAAAACCAAAACCAATGATCCAAAGCCCCGCAAGCGCGATACGCAGCCCAGCCCAAGATTGCTGCACTCCAAAGGTCAGAGCGCCAGCCAGTGCGATTGCGCCAATGGTAAACAACATCCACCAGTGTGAGTTGCTGTCGCTGGCCAAACCGCGCGCGAGCTCCTGCTTGACCGCGAATCCGGGTTCCCCGGTGAGGGCGGCGATGGCACCACCGAGCAGCGCGATGGCTAACACCAGCGCAAATCCGAATAGCAGTCGTCTACACCCGGCTTGCATCAGCGCCAAGCGTAGCCCTGGCGCTACTGCAACGCAAAGCATCGGCAGGGCGGGCAGGATGTACATGTCACGTTTCCCTGGAGAAAGCGAAAAGAACAGCAATACCATCAGCACCCAGAGCACGGGCACGAGGATCCGTCCATCGTGCCTGCGGCGCCAGCGTCTGAACAGCGCTGGCAGCGCCCACGGAAGTAACAGTACCAACGGCAGCCAAGTGGTCAGAATGACCTCGATGAAATACCACCACGGCTGGAAATGATGGCTGGGATTGGCATAGCGCTGGGCGGTCTGGCCGAGCAGAATGTTGCGTGCATAGTCGTGCAGGAGTGGATCGTCGCTGCGCATCACCGCGATCAACATCGGCACCACCCACAGCGCAATCGCCAACAGCATCCAGATCACGCCCAGCCACCAGCGCCCTGGCGCACGCGCGATCGGCGCCAGTCGCAACGCACCGAGTGCGCGCGCAATGAAGAACGCAGGCACCATCAGCACGGCAATAATACCAACGCCCTTGGTGATGATGCCGATGCCGGCGGCAAAGAAGCCCAGCGCGTACCAGCGCCATGCCGGCCCAAGCAACATATGACGCAGCAACCCGTAGCACGATAGCGTGACCAGAAAGACCAGCACTGGATCGATTTGTGCGCGCTTGGCCTGATAGGTAAATTGCACGGTGAACAGCAGCATCCAACCGGCGAGCGCTGCAGCGC
>JAWXCG010000210.1:0-17222 GCA_034440555.1 Pseudomonadota bacterium | reverse complement strand
GCCTGCAAGGACTCACTGCTGCCTTCCTGGCGCAGGGCGCGGATATCACGCTCTGCCTGTTCAAGCCATCGCTGCCTGATGAGAATGTTCGGCGTATCCATTGATCCCGCTCCGTCCAGTAATGCGCCGAAGGCCTGGCCCACGATGGGGGCGACACTTCGGACAGTCTGGGCACAGGATGTCGGCATGCAGCGCCGAAACCCATAGCAGAAATCCGGAATTCGTCTGGGAAATATCCTAGTGTGCAACACCACACTAGATAAAAGCGCGACTTCGTTGGAACCACGCCGACCCGGCGCGGCAGCGCCAGGTCGGCGAGTGCGTTACCAGGCTACTTCAAAGCCCAATCCGAGGCGGTTGGCGTCGACCTCGCCCAGGTCATAGCGGTCGAAGTTGAGACCCAGATTGAAGCGTTCATTGAACGCATAGCCGACGCCGATTCCGTAGTACGGGGCGGTTTCGGAGTTGAAGCCGGCGTCCCAGCGCAATACACCAGCACGCGCCTGCCCAAACAGCCCGCTATCACCAAACGGGACGCGGGCTGCTAGGCCGAGTTCGACGCCGTCGATTTCAAGCGGAGGCACCACAACAGCGCCGCAGACAAAGCCAGCGCGGCAGCGAAAACTGAAATCACCAAGATCGCTGTAGCTCGCCTCAACCGCCAGCCAAGGCAGGAACCGCCAGCCCAGGCTGATGCCCAGGCTTGTCTCCGATCCGCTGTCATAGAACGTCGGATTGGAAAGATCGGAACGACTGATGCTGGCGCGGGCATAGAAGCGGGTGTCGTTGCCGTGGCCGGTGTTGTCGGCGTGGGATGCAGCGGAGAAAAGGCCAGCGCTTAGAGCCAACGCGCCGACAAGCAGAAGTTTACGCATGATGATTCGATCCTTGATGGTGTCATGGGTGGAGGGACTCTGGTCCGTACTGCGCGATGGACCCAGAGCACCCCGACGTTTGCGGCACAGCGCACCGCGAACGCGGCGCAGTATCGGCGCTAACCGCGCGGACTTGAACGGGGTCGCGCCATCGCGTTCACGCGCGCGCCACGTAGCTGTATTGCGGCTGAGTTGCAGGTGAAATGGGCCGGGCATTCGCAGGCAGATCGTGATACGTGCGACGATCTGGACACGCTGTGCAATGCAGTCGAAGCGGTCCGGACGCACGCTCGAGACACGCATGATTCTGCGGCTCAAACGGTCGCCCGACCATCTGTGCCGTCGCGTTGAAAACTCCAAGCGCGATGATCCGGGGAGCGATCCGAATGGGGGCGCAGCAGGCATTGGCGCCAGCCGGTGACGCTGACTGCGCACTTCCCATCGCAGCTCGCACACACAGTCACAGCGACCTTTACGGCTCGACGGGAAGCGGCTTTCCCCACAATTGATACAACTCTTCAAAGCGTTTTTTGGAAGCGAGATAGCGCGGATCGGTTTCACCAAACTGTGCCCGGATCACGCGATAGCTGGCGCGGATCAGCGGCTCGGCCTCGTCGAATCGTCCGGCCCGGTACAGCGCCTCGCTGTAGTTGCCGCGGATCGCGGCCAGATGCCAGTGTTCGGCTGGCAGCGCCTTCTCGGCGCGCGGCAGCAAATCGACATAGCCTTCGATCGAACGCGCGTACTCGCCGCGTTTTCGGATTGTGGAGTACAGATTATTCTGCAACATCAGTGCTTCGGGATGGTCGCGACCATTGGCTTGCACGAATAGGTCGGAGGCCTGGCGGAAGAAGGTTTCCGCTTTCGCAAAATCGCCGCGGTCGTTGGCGATGGCGGCCAGAAAGTTGACCGTGCGCATGGTTTCCGGATGGGTCTCACCCAACACGCGGCGGCGCCGTTGGTAGACATCGTCCAGCACTCTTTCGGCGTCGTCGGTGCGTCCGGCCAGGCGCAACGCCAGCCCGTAATTGGCATGCCCGGTCAACACATCGCTATGGTCCTCGCCGAGCGCTGTAATCTGCCGAGGCAGCACGCTTTCCAACAGCGCAATCGCATCCAATGGTTTGCCGCCATCGCTCAGCGTGGTGGCGACCTGCGCATAAAGCAGCAGGGTCGTTGGGTGGTCCTTGCCCAGCACTTGTTCGGCGGATAGCGCCGCTTCGCGATAACGCTGCTCGGCAAGAGTGTAGTTGCCTTCACGCAATGCCAGGTCCGCGGCCTGCATCTGCAATCCCAATACGTTCGGATGCGCTGGACCCAAACGTTTTCGTTCGGCTTCAAATGCGCGCGTGAGCAGCTGGTTGGCCTCGGTCCATTCACCATTGGCGCCGAGAATACCGGCCAGACTCGCCGCCGCGCCATTGGCCTGCGTGCTATCAACGTTGTGCTCGCGGATCGCGCGCTCCAGATTGGCGCGCGCAGTGGTTTTTGCAAATTGGATATCACCGGTTTCCATGGCCGCAAACGCCAGCCCACGGCGCGCCTCTTCGATCAGTCCGGTTTCCAGTCCGCGTGCTTTATCCAGCCGCGGCAACAATGCCGCGAGTGCGTCGCGAGCGAGCTGATGCTCGCCCTGTTCGAGCTGGGTCAGCGCCAGTTGCGTTTCCGCCTCAAGGCGCGGCGTCGCGTCAACCGGCAACGAAGGCGTCAGCGCCGCAACGGCAGCGTCCAGTTGCGTGCGCGCGGCTTCAAGCTGGCCCAGGCGACGGAAGGTCCGGCCCAACATGATGCCGACCTGGCCGCGCAATTGCGGATTGCCGGCAAGCCGCGTATCGGCGTTCTGCGCGGCCAGCTGCAACGCGTCCAGCACTTTCACATCGCGCGCGGTGCGTGCATCACCGGAAAGCTTCCAGGGATCGGGCGCGGCAATCATGTCCTGCAGAAATGCACTGGTAGCGACTGCGCGCGCGCCCTCGGACTCGGCAAGCTGGCGTTGCTGCTCGGCATTGGCCAAGGCGGCCTCGGCGCGACCGCGCTGCCGTCCGGCTTCGACCGCCATCCAGCTGGTGCCGATGATGCCCGCGATCAGGCTGATCAGCACCGCGACCGCGGCGCCCACGGCAAAGCGATGGCGCTCGACAAATTTCCGGATTCGGTAGCGCCGGCTCGGCGGCCCCGCCAGAACCGGCTCGCCATTGAGGTAGCGCCGAATCTCGGCGGCGAATTCGCTGACCGAGGCATAGCGACGTTCGCGATCGCGCTCCAATGCACGCAGCGTTATCCAGTCCAGATCACCGCGCAGGCGGCGCGCGTGCGCAACATGGTCGGAGGCCATGAAGCGCTTCCACTGGGTACTCCCGGTGTTGGTCAAATCCAGCACTTTGCGGCTGGGCGCTTTGATCTCGGCTTCGCGCAGCGCTTTGGCCAGATCGTGGTTGAT
Organism: Pseudomonadota bacterium; assembly: GCA_034440555.1. Taxonomy (GTDB): domain Bacteria; phylum Pseudomonadota; class Gammaproteobacteria; order Xanthomonadales; family Ahniellaceae; genus 0-14-3-00-62-12. The sequence continues at coordinate 13,907 of JAWXCG010000210.1, read as the reverse complement.
CGCACGCGCGATCACATCGCTGGGGATGGGTAATTCGCTGGTGATCAGCTTGTACAGCACCACGCCGAGCGAATAAACGTCGGTGCGTGTATCGATCGCGGCCGGATCGCCGGTGGCTTGCTCCGGGCTCATGTAGTTGGGCGTGCCGATGGGCATGCCGACGCTGGTCGACCCCGGCTCGGAGCGACCAAACGCATCCATATTCTTGGCGATGCCGAAGTCGATGATCTTGACCAGCAGCTGGCCCTGATAGTCAGCAACCAGCAAATTATTGGGCTTCAGATCGCGATGCATCACGCCCTTCTGATGCGCGTGCTGCACGCCTTCGCAGACTTGCAGGAACAACTCCAGGCGATGTCGCAGATCGAGTGTTCGACGATCTGCAAACTCATCGATGATGACGCCGGGTACGTATTCCATCGCAAAGTACAGGCGCCCCTCACCGGTGGCGCCAACATCCAGCACCTGCGCAATGTTCGGATGGTTCATGCGCGCCAGCATTGCGCGCTCGGAGCGAAACCGCGCCAACAGGTCGGCGCTGTCCATGCCGGCCTTGATCACCTTGAGCGCGACCTGGCGATGCACCGGCACACTCTGCTCAGCGAGATAGACGGCACCCATGCCGCCAGTGCCGAGCTCGGCCACGATGCGGTACGGTCCGACTTTTTGTCCGATCAGGCTGATCGATGCTTCGCCCTGCCAGGGTTCATGCGACGCTGCAACCGCGCCAGGAGCCAGTGATGTGGCCTCCACTCCTGACCCGCCGGGGTGCGTCACCAAGGTGGGCATCTGCTCCAGCGTCACGGGCGGCACCGGCGTGGGCGGGCGTGTTGCCTCACCGTCGTCGGATTTTTCGGTCGCGCTGCTCATTGCCCCGGAATGCCCTGACCTGTGGGTCGCTGATCGAGTCCCGCGCTATGGCGGAATGCGCCAGCATCATGGCGCTTGACTGATTTGCTGGCAACCGATGCGGTTCACATCGCCGCGCAGATCATGGCCTCGGGAATGTTGCGGGATTGCCGCATCAGTTCGTCCAGGCGGCAGGGTTGGTGGATGGCGAAGCCCTGTATGTAGTCAACGCCGACGGCACGCAGGCGGCTGACTATGGCGTCCGATTCGGCCCATTCGGCGATGGTCTGTTTTCCCAGCGTGCGGCCCAGTTCGCAGATCGAACGCACCAGCGCAAAATCGATTTCATCGGTGTCCATCTCGCGCACAAAGACGCCATCGATCTTGAGGAAATCGATGCTCAGATGCTTCAAATAAGCGAACGACGACAGGCCACTGCCGAAGTCGTCCAGGGCGACGCGGCAACCTTGGGCGCGCACGGCATCGATGAACGTGCGCGCGACCGCCAAACTGGAGATCACCGCGGTCTCAGTGATTTCAAAACAGATCTTCGTCGCCGGCACGCGACTTTCGGCGAGCAGGTCCAACACAAAGCCACGGAATTCAGGGATGGCGATGGACTGCGCCGATACATTGACGTGACACAACTCCAATTGACGCAGATGCTCGGGGTGCGCTGCCAACTGGTTTAACAAAAGAGTCAGTACGTGGCAGTCAACTGCCATCGCCTGACCGAATCGTTCCACCGCGGGCAGAAACAATGCCGGCAACTGCAGCCGGCCGTGTGCATCGATCAGACGCAACAGCACTTCGTACATCATGCTGCTCTCACCGCGCGACGGCACGATGCGCTGTGCAAACAACAGCAGCCGACCTTCGGCCATGGCGCGTTGGGTTTCACCGACCCATTCCATCTCGCTATGACGGCGGGTGATCGCCTCGTCAGAATCCTGATACACACGGACCCGGTTGCGTCCATCATCCTTGGCCAGATAGCAAGCAGCATCCGCGGCGCGCAGCAGCCAGCCGACATCGGGCGTTTGGGCATTGATCTCGACGACGCCGATGCTGCAGGTGATGCTGTAGTTGCGCCCCTGCCAGAGGAAAGCGCTGGCGGCCAGTTGCGCACTGATGCGCTCGGCGGCGTGTTCTGCGTCGGCGCGCGAGGCACGATCCAGCAGTATCGCGAACTCGTCGCCACCGAGGCGTCCGACCCAATCGCCGTCGTGCAGTTGTGCGGCGAGTGTGCCTGCCAACTGGTGCAGCAGCAAATCACCTACCGCATGCCCGCAGGTGTCGTTGACCAGTTTGAACTGGTCCAGATCGACGAAGCACAGCGCGTGGCGCAAGCCGTGCAACTGCGCGCTCTGCAAGGACTGCTCGAGGCGACGTTCGATTTCGCGCCGGTTGATCAGCCCGGTCAACGCATCGTGGCTGGCCTGGTGCGCGAATTCGGCGGCAAGCTGGCGCGCCTTGGAGGCATCTTCGAGAATGGCGAAGATCAGGTCCGGTCGCCGATCGTGCGCGGCCCGAATCACCGATGCAGTCCAGCGGCCCCATAGCGTGCTGCCATCGCGACGCAAAAAGCGACGGTCTGTAGGCACGCCCTGTTGGTCCCAACGCGCACCATCGGCATCCGGCACCAGGTCGCCGCGTTCATCGGCGTGCAACAGCTGCGCGATATGCATTCCAGTCAGGGCATCTGTCGGATAGCCGAGAATGTCGGCGAGCGCAGCGTTGGCGTCCAGAATCTTACCGGCGTTGTCCAGCTTGAGCATGCCGATCGCAGCCTGATCAAATGCGGCCCGAAACTTGCCCTCGCTCTCGTTGACCCGGCGCAGGGCGCCGCGCAGCACGGCCATTGAAAAACCAGCGATCAACAGGAAAATCGCCGCGCTGGCGATGAGTAGAAAGCGATGCAGCATGCGCGACCCGCGCAGAAGCGATTGCGAGTACGCGACCTCAATCGGACGCACCGTCGAACCGATTCTGCCAATGCGTTCGCGTAGCAAACGCGCCTCGGCCAAGTCCAGCGTGCGGCGCGCGTAGACAGCCTCCATTTCGTCGGCGACGGTTTGCAGCTTGATGATTTCCAGGTCGGCGTCGCGCCACAACGCAATCGATTCACGCATGTACGGCGCCCGGGATAAATAGCGGAACATCCGGATCATCCGACCGACATCGTCAGGTGCATTGCGACCCTGGATAAAGCCAGCACGAGCGCGCTTCAGGTCGACCGGACGCTGCTCCAGCGCCAGACGTGCATCGCGGTCGCCCAGCGGCACCCGCAGCGCCGCGCGGGCCATCGCGAGCTGGCGCGGATCGCCATGCTCGGAGTAGCGGTAGAGGTAGTAGACCGTATCCTGCTGTGCCTTCGACCAATGACCTTCGCCGATGATGTAAGCGCTGGCGCCTGCCTGAATTTCCAGGACGACCGCGGTCAACATCGCCGCCATCGCGGCAGCGGTGACCAAGCCAGCAAACACCGAACGCATAAAAACCGGAGCGCGCGCAGGTTGCGGCAACTCGGTCCGAGGCGGCGTCACCGGCGACAATTGCAGGGTATTTGACCGCTTTGTCGAGTTGGCATACAGGCCAAGCATTGCGGCGCTCCGTTAGCTTATTGTGGCGCTGGTGCAACGCGTCAAAACCACACCCCGAACGTACACCAGCGCGATCCCGAACGCACCTGTAAAATCTTACCGGTATGCTGCTGCCCAACACCTGCCAGTAAAACCCGGAATTCGTGCCATGAGCCAGAACATAGCCGCGATCAGCTTGCTGGTGCGCGAGTACGACGAGGCGATCGCGTACTACACGCAGAGCGCGGGGTTTACCCTGATCGAGGACACGCGGATGTCCGAAGACAAGCGTTGGGTGCGCGTAGCGCCACCAGGAAGCGACGCTGGCACCGAGCTGTTGCTGGCGCGCGCGGCCAGTGTCGAGCAACGCGCACAGATCGGCAACCAGTGTGGCGGGCGCGTCTGGTTGTTCCTGCATACAGATGATTTCTGGCGCGACTACCGAGCGATGCAAGGTCGCGGGGTTCGGTTCTGCGAGCAGCCGCGCGAAGAGGCCTATGGCACCGTTGCCGTGTGGGAGGATCTGTATGGCAATCGTTGGGATCTGCTGCAACTCGCGCGATAACGGTCCGCCGCGGTGTCGACGCCGTTGCCCTTCGCGTCAGCGTGCGTTGCCCGAATCGCTCGCCAGCGACCGGCTTGCTGATCAGCGATGAACGATCCGATCGAGCCCGCCGTCGAACAGGCATCACGGCTTGCCGCAGGTCAGACCCTCGACGCTGCGGCGTTGCTGGAAATCGATCCGCGACTGGCGCGCGGGTTGCAACGCCTGGCCAGGATCAGGCAGGGCAAGTCATCGGACGCGCCGGTCGGAAAAACCTGGGGCCACCTGCAACAGCTGGATTTCGTCGCGCGCGGCGGCTTTGGCGATGTCTATCGTGCCTACGACCCCACTCTGGAACGAACGGTAGCGCTGAAATTGCGCCGCGACGATGTGGCTACGGTGATACGCGGTGGTCGCGCTTTACTAATCGTTTCCTCACGGACTTGATAGAACGTGCCTCCGCCGGCGCACTCGGACCCACCGCGTCGCTGCGCGATCTGCTCGATTCCGCCCCGGCGACGGTGCGCGATGCATTGCCCAAAGTCCCGGTGGTCGCGGTCGACTGGTGCAATCGCGGTGATCACGGCAGAAAATAGCGCATGCGCCAACGCGCCTGCAGGCGTCGCCATGGATTCAGCGGTTTGCGGCGCAATCCCTGGTGACCGCTATGACCAAACGCATCCACCGCATCCAGCACGCGTTCGCTGGAGCGGCCATCGCGCAGCGGGTGGATCGACTCGGCATAGTCAACGATGCGTCGCATCCAGTCTGCGTCCGGTTGCAAGGCGCGCAGGATTGCCGCAGGCAATTGGCCGGGCTGCTGTATATCGAGCATGTGCGGCTTGGGCGCCTGGCTGCGGAAGGTCACTGCCGGCCGCTGTTGCACCGCGAACTCGGAGAGGATCGAAGAGGTATCGGCGACCAGCACCTGTGCAGCGCGCAGCAGGCTCAGCATTGCGGTCGGCTCGACAAAGCAGGCACTGGCGCCCTGCAGGCCGCGATAGCGATCAAACAGCGCCGTCGAACAACGTGGATGCAGGGTCAGGGCCCAGTACCAGCCGCTGTCGGCGATCAAGCGCTCAATGCAATCGGCAAGCAACGGCGCTGCCGAAAGTCGCTGCGTGAAGGTGGAGCCAAATCCAATCACCGGACGTCCACCCGCTGCCGCACGAATCGCATCGGCGGCAGGATCGGGCGCAGCAAACATCGGATCCAGCTTCGGCCACCCGGTCTGCACAACGCGGAAATAGCCATGTTGTTCGGCCAGCGCCTGGAACGGCGCCGTGGTCTGCGGTCCCTGAGTGCAGTACAGATCGAACATGCCGCGAATGCGAAAATGGCCGCGCGCCTGATTGCGCTTTTCCACATTGAACCCGTGGAACACTTGCACTTTGATTCCAGGGAAAAACTCCGGAACCCAATTGGCCGCACACAACACAACATCGGGGGCAAAACGCATTACCGCACCCGCATCCAGCAGCGCCGGCTCATCCTCACGCAGATGCAGCGCACTGTCGTGCCCGTGCAGAAACCAGTGCAGCGTACCGCCGCGCGCGCGAATCGCTGCCTGCAACGGCCGCAGGATCGCAATCGCATACAGCTCAGTGCCGAACAACAGATAGCGTGGCGCGTTCGAAATTGGTGTGTCGAAGGTGGTCATGGAGGGCTGTGCGGCAGGTGCAGGCGCACATCATGCCTGATCCGCTCACCCGCATCAGCCCGATCGCGTCAGCGTCCGCCTCAGTTCGAGCGCAGCCGACGAATCAATCTGCTTCGTCAGGCACGCCCGCTATCGCGGCTTGGAAGGCAGTAGCGGAAACGGGGTGATTTTTTCACCGGTATGGGCGTCACGGATTTGCGCGGTGCCGCGCTTGTCCACTTCTTCGATGCGCAGAATGCTCTGGATCGGCAGGTGCAATGCTTTGGTGTCCTTGAATTCGTCGCGCAGTTTTTCCTCAGCCGGGTCAACGATCAAGCTTTCACCGGGTGCGTCGAAGACAATGTCGGTGATGGTGGTGAATCCCCACAGCTCACCCGATTGCACATGGCGGGCAAACAGCTCATAGCTTTTGCCCTGGTTGAGAAACGTTATCTTGTACAGACGGAGTTTGCGCATGACACATTGTGCACCAAGCCAGAATACTTATAGTGAACTTCGGCAAAGTTTCCACGTCGCTGCGGTAGCTGCACTGAGCGCAGCGGCAGCCATTGCCACCGGGTTGAGTTCACCACACACGATCGCCGGTATTCGCTAGCACTGCCCGGCGTGGCAGGGAGCGCGGGCCAGAAAATGGTCGACTCCATGGCACCCGCGCCACACTGGGCATAGGATGCAGATACTTCCAGGAACGTCAGCGCATCATGCCCGCACCGCGTCTCGCCGCCTTGCCCGTGTTCTATTCACCGTCGATGGTGGCCGACGCGCATTCGTTCTCGCCCAGTGCGGCCAAGCCCGCTCGAGTGATGAACAGCTGGATGAGGCTTGGCATTGCCCTGGATGTCAGCGCACCTGCGCCGGCAAGCCGCGCGCAGTTGCAGCGAGCGCATGACGCAGATTACGTCGACGGTGTGTTGTCGCTGCGTATTGAAAATGGATTTGGCAACCGTAATGCCGAAGTAGCAGCGACGCTAGCGCACACTTCGGGTGCGATGCTGCAAGCGGCGCGCTGCGCGATCGAGAATCGCCGTGTGGCGATTGCACCGGTGTCCGGATTTCATCATGCGCTGTACAACGACGGTGGCGGCTACTGCACATTCAATGGACTGATGGTGACGGCGCTGGCCTTGCGCGATGCAGGCCTGGCCGGTCGGGTCGGTATTCTCGACTGCGATCATCACTACGGCAATGGCACCGAGGACATCATCCGGCGTCTGGATCTGGCGGCATGGATCCAACACGACAGCGTCGGTGCACGCGAGTTCGATGCGGAGCATGCCGAACCGTTCCTGCAATCGTTGGGTCGTCGCGTCGGGGCCTTTGCCGGCTGCGATCTGCTGCTCTATCAGGCCGGCGCCGATCCGCATATTGATGATCCGCTGGGTGGTTGGTTGAGCAACGCACAACTGATCCGTCGCGATCGGATTGTGTTTGAGTCAGCGGCCGTCATCGGATTGCCGATTGCCTGGAATCTCGCCGGTGGCTATCAGGAACCGCTGCGTCGCGTGCTGGACATTCACGACCATACCCTGCGCGAGTGTTGGCGAGTGAATGGTCGCCGCTCCTGATCAACTGAAAGGGCAGGCACGCCGCGACCAACTCGTCGCAGTCGCAGTCCTTGCAACGCCAAAGTGGAAGATGTGCATGACCGGCAACCGGCCGGACTTTGCGGAGCGACATCATGGCCACACACAGTGAAGACAGTTTTGCCGACGTCGATACGTTACGTTTCCGCCTCACCTCGAGCAAGGTGATTGCGCGCACCGAAGTACTCTTGGCGGTCACTGTGATCGCCTTGGTCGGATCGCAGGATGCCGAAAGCAGGGGCTGGACACACGCGTGGGATTGGCGCTGCGGCGCTTTGTAGCGGCAGAATGGACAATTCGATCGATCAAGCGCGAGCGCGATGACTCCGGATTCGAGCGGGTCACCCTGTTCGCCTGCGCACGCGTCAAGGAACGCGAGAACTACAATCTCACCGGCCGCGCGCGTTCGGCCAGCGAGGAAGGTCTGTCCATCCAGGATCCCACCGTCGACTACAGCGTTGGCGGCAAGGTGTTGAGCGAATCGACAATGCTGCTGCAAACCAATATTGTCGAACAGACCAAGGCACGGATCGCCACGTTCAATGCGTCAAGCGGACGCGAGTGGCGTATCGGCGATATCCAGTTCGGTGAACGCGAAACCTGGGGTCACGATCACACGGCTAAAGGTGCACGGCGCGAGAACAGTGAGCAGGCCGCGGAAGGTGCAGACCTGATGATTACCAGTGAGCGATTGTTTCTGGTGGCGCACGTGACATTGAAGTCGCGGGCTGGTTGAAGCCTGGGCGCGCCGAACCACGCGCTGCAGTTGCCGGCACGTGGGAGCGCCGTGCCGGCGCGCACAGTCGTTGATCATCCGACTCTCGCGTTTTCTGGTCGCTCCCACGCGGACCGACGCTTCCACGATTCGGGTTTGCTCGCCAATCATTCATCGCCCTGTCTTTAGACAGGTTGGATTGTCGGGCGCGATCGCTAACGTGGTTGCGTGTGTACACAGCGTCAACCGACAGCGATCGGCGCGCTGTGCCGCACCACATTCCCTCATCCGGAGCACGTCATGCGTATTTCCCATTCCCCCGGCGCGCCTGCCGGGCAGAAGTTGCTTGTGCCTGTGTTGGCCTTGGCCCTGGCCGTGAGCGCTTGCAGTGGCGACAGCAACTACTCACCGAACATCCCGCCAACGCCTGCCCGCAAAGCTTTTGCGACCTTTGTCGACCGCACCGCGGGCTTGGGCGTACTCAGTGTCGGGACCTCCACGATTACCAATGCTGAAGGCGTGTTCGAGTTCACCGTGGGTCAGCCCACTACGTTCTTTATTGGAAGCGCGGATCGGCGTCTGGAAATCGGCAATGCTTCGCTGCCGCAGGACGCGACCGCGGCCACCTTGGTTACGCCGCGGCAGTTTCAAGCGAGTGGCACAGTTGCGTCGGAGAACATCACCGTCAATACCCTGCGCCTGTTGCAGACGCTGGACGCGGATCGCGATTTTCGCAATGGCGTGAACATCGATGATGCCATGCGCGTGCAGATTGCTACCGCAATCAGTGCGACCGTTGCTCCGGATTTTTCCACGGCCCCCGCTCAGTTCGCTACTTTGGCGCCGATTGCTGCGGTGTTGAGCGCAGTGAACCGACCGCTGCTGGCGCCGGAGGTGGCGCTGGCAAATTTCTCGTTGAATTTCCGACAATCACAATCATCAAGCCTGGCGATGACCTCGGATGATCGACGTATCGTGGTCGTCAATCGACAAAAGGCTTCGGCTTCGCTGATCGAAGTGCGTGATGCAGCAGGCGCGGATACGCAGACTTTGCTCGGTGAAGTGACAGTCGGTCGTGAACCCCGCTTTGTTGCCATTTCGCCGGACAATCGGCGCGCCTATGTCACCAGCGCGATCGATGGCACGCTCAGCACCATCGATATCAGCGGCGCGCAGCCGGCGCTGCTGGGTAATCCAGTGTCGGTGGGTGTCGAACCGCGCGGAATCGCGCTCTCACCCAGCGGGCGTTACGCGCTAATCGCCAACAGTACCTTGGCTTCGGTTGGCGTTGTCGATTTGACGACGGGGCAAGTAGTGCGCCGAGTGGCGACCGGCGGCAATCCGCACGCAGTGAGCATCAGCAATGATGGTGATGCCGACGACAACGACGAAATGGTCTACGTCACGCGGCTGTTTTCCGAAGTGATCAATGCGGCGCGGCCGGATGGATTTGATGACGCCAAGCAGGGCGTCGTCGATAGCTTCGTGCTTGGCGATGCGCTTGGCGGTCAGCCAACAACGCGACAGTTGCTGCTCAAGCCGCTGCTCTCAGGGTTTGCTGCAGACCGACGAAATTTCTGTCTGGCCACGCGCCAGGCGCAGCAGGGCAGTGGCGCGGTGCGCTACTTCAACAGCGGTGCTGATGGCAGCGGCAATGGCGCTGGCGCGCTTGCACGCACTACCTTTTGTCCGGACAACAATTCTGTGGATGTCAGTGCCGATGGTCCGATCGGCAAAGTTGCGCAAAAGGTGTATCCGAACATGCTTAACGCCTTGTTGCTGCGCGGCACGCTGCTGTATGTGCCCAACATTGGCGCCAGCCCGGAGCCACCGGTTCGCTTCAACGTCAATGTCCATGGGTTGGTGGGCGTGCTCGATCGGTTTGTTGGCAACGAGCCGTTCACGCTCAACCTCAATGCACAGATCAAAGACGAAGTGCAACCGCCGGAAGGCAGCGAATCGATGGCGCGCTTGTTCATGAATGATCTGGTCGCCGGCACTGCCGATCTTCGTGGCGAGAAATTTCTGTTCGTCAGTCGCGGCGGCAATTTCGTCATGCGCGCCAGCCGCGATACGTTGGGCAAACTTTCCATTGGCGCGCCCGCTGCAGTCCGGTTGCAGACTGGCAATCTGCCAACGGGTGTCGTGATGAGCACCGATGGCAAGCGCGCGTACACCAATAATGAGCTGAGCACTTCGGTCACTGCGCTGGATCTGCAGAACAACCGCACGCTGACGTTGGATATCAACTCCAGCACACCGCCCGCATTGGGCACGCCGGAACACACGCGATTGCTCGGAAAACTGACCTTCTTCACTGCACTCGGGCTACCCGACAGCGGCCTTTCAACGACAGCGATCCGCGAGATCGTGCCGCTACGTCACAAGGGCAAAGCCAGTGACAACAGCTGGTCGAGCTGCGCCAGCTGTCACGAAGACGGACATGCCGATAACGTGACGTGGATCTTCCCGACCGGACCACGTTCGACCATCGCGCTCGAAGGATCGTTTGCCCGCGGCGACGTCAACAACCAGCGTGTATTCAACTGGAGCGGCGTGCAAGGTTCATTCACCGACTTCAACAACAACGCACGCGGTATCCAGGGCGGCAAGGGATTTGCCACCAACGTCAATGGCACAGACAACAGCGCTCGGGCGTTCAACCATGGCAACGTGCGCGGCGTTAGCGAGTCGCTGGATGCCATGAACGACTGGTCGGCGACGATCCGTGCGCCGATCATGCCGGATCAAGCCGTTGTGCGCGGGCGCGAGATGTTTCAGACCCAATGCGCGGGCTGCCATGGCGGTGTGAAGTGGACCAAGAGCCGCACTTCGCCGATTTACCGGAACAATCCGACGTTTGCTGCCGATCCGCTCGGCCCGGCATTCTTCGCCGGCAACAATCCGCCGCTCGACGCCAATCTGATCGTGGCCGGACCGCAGATTAAACAGATCAATGGTCCGCAGGGTGTGGCGCCACTGGTGCTGCTGGACAATGTCGGCACCTTCAATGCCGCCGATCCGCTGGAGCTGCGCGGCGCTGGTGCCGTCGCGGGTCAGGTCGCACAGGGCTTTGCGTCGCTCGGTGGCGCCGGCTACAACACGCCGTCATTGCTTGGCCTGGCGTTCTCGGCACCGTGGCTGCATGACGGCTCGGCCGAGACTATGGAAGAAGTATTTGCGCGGCATAAACTCGCCGGCGGACAGTCGATCCAACAAACCATCGGCGATGCCGCCAGCCTTGCCGAGCTCAAGGAATTCATCCTGAGCATCGATGATCAAACCCCACCAGTGGATTCCGACGCAGAGCGCTTCGTCACGCAACGCGGGGGCAACTGAGTGGCAACCGTCGCCGTGCGCTGTTTCCCCTGACAGCGCACCGACCATCGTTGTCTGGTATGGGTCATCGGCAATGATGGATTGGTGCCCGCCGCTCGCAAGAGCGGCGGGTTTTTGTGGACGCCGCAGCCGCAGCCTCCGCTGCTAAGCGCGTATCCGCACCGACCGCGCCACCTGCCATGCCAGAAGCGTTGCAATGACCATCAGCGCGGCGGCCAGCAGCAACGGCGCGCCGGGCAAGCTTCCATCCCGATGCGGGCCGATGGCCTCGGCAAATATTTTGGTAAACAACAGCGGCCCGATCATTCCGGCGATGCCCATCATGCTGGTATTGGCCCCCTGCAGCTTTCCTTGTTCACTGGGACCCAGTCGTTCGGTCATCAGTGCCTGCAAGGCAGGACCCGAGAGCCCCCAGATCGCCATGATCGGCAAACCAATCAGCATCAGTTGGCCTGTAGGCGCCAGGCCATAGATGGCAAACCCGATCGCACCAAACACCAGCCCGATCAACAACGTCTGACGTTGTCCAAAGCGCGCGATAAACGGGCGCACCATGCCACCCTGCACGATCACGCTGCAGATGCCAACACCAGCGAGAAACAGTCCAACTGCTTTGGCATCCCAGCCATAGCGATAGCCGGCATACAACACCATGGTGCTGGGCAAGACAAAATGCGCGAAGTTCATCAGAAACCCGACACCGGCCAGCCCGAACAATTCGGCATGCGAACGCAGCAACTTCAACGAGGCGAACGGATTGGCACGCGACCAGCGGAAGCTATCGCGCTTTTCCGGCGGCAGCGATTCGGGCAAGACAAAATAGCCGTACGCAGCATTCGCCAGACTCAGGCCCGCGGCGACCCAAAACGGCAAGCGTTGATCGAAGTCGCCGAGCAGGCCACCAACGGCCGGTCCGATGATGAAGCCCAGGCCAAATGCGGCGCCGAGTTTGCCGAAACGTACAGCGCGCTGTTCCGGTGGGGTGACATCGGCGATGTAGGCATAGGCGGTACTGATGCTGGCAGCGAACATGCCGGAAATGGCGCGCCCGATCAGCAACCAGGGGATGCCGCCGGCGAGCGCCATCACGATGTAGTCCACGCCCAGTCCGAGATTGGACATCAGGATGACCGGGCGTCGACCAAAGCGATCCGACAACGCGCCGACAATCGGCGAGCAGAAAAACTGCATCATCGCCCAAGTAAAGCCAAACCAGCCATAGATGGCGGCAGCACTGGCGGTGTTGCCGCCCTCCATGCTTTCGACCAACTTGGGCAACACCGGGATGACAATGCCCAGTGCCAGCATATCCAGCACCACGGTGAAAATAATGAAGGCGAAAGCTGCTCGGCGCGGCTGCGCCAAAGGCGTTGCAAGGTTCATGCTGACGGCGCGCTCACAGAAGACGCGCGAGGCTAGCAGAACGTACGATGCGGTGAACGTGGTGACCCGCATCGAACGCGTTTGTCGCCATGATCGTTCGATGGCCGGTGATGCGGTTCATCGCGTTCACCCCATCCTACGCGCCAGCAGATAGCAGATTGTGCTTGTGCGTGCAGACGCTTGTCGGTTTGGGCGAACACAGCCAACTGATCAACAATCCATGCGCCGGCTTGTTTCCATCGGCATGCTATGGAAGGCGGTCGAGCGCATCGGCTACGCCGGTAAATTCTCTCCGTACGGCATTCGCGCGACCGGCAGTACAGTCCCTAGCGAAATGAAATTCAGGCCAGACGTGATCGAGAGCCAGCGTGGCCACCAGGAGCGCAACAAGACGCGCATCCTGCAATCAGGCCGAGTATCTATACGAGCCCCGCGAGACGATGCAGGCATCGGCCGACTTGATTGATTCACCGATGGCCGGCGGCGGCAAATTGATCCCCGGCCGCTTCGGAAAGGTGGCGTAACGAACGGCCGCGACTCAGCCCGCCGGCCAAAACTGGAGTGGCTTGAGCACGCATCATGGCGGAGCCCCCTTGGGGCGGACGGGTGCGGGGCCGCGAGCACGGGGAGAGGAAGACACGAATCGGCTGTAGCCCCACGCGCAGCGACACGCTGGGCGGGCGGGAGATCAAAAACATGCGGCGGCACAAACACATAATGCAACACTGTGGGCGCGAGCCGGACAGCGCGTTTTTTTTACGCTGCGCGTAATTCCTGGCGCTATGTTGAATTGCCGACCAACGAACATGGCTGGGCAGCCGGCGCTGGGCCGTAAACGAAGCCGAAGACACTTGCGGGAGGAAAAACGTAGCGCCGTCGGGGACACGCCAGGCTGTGCGAAGCTGAGCCTGGCGCTGGACCCGCGCAAGCGGCAACCAAGGGAATCCAAGCCGACCGAAGCCACTGAGCCGGTTGCGTAGCATCCGGCGGCGCTCAGGTTCGGCACGGCGCAGCCCGCTCGGAGCCGCAAGCCCTTGGTCCCGTTGTTTGGAACGAAGGGTGCCGTGGCGGAGAGCGGGCGGAAACGGAGGGAGCGGCATCGAACGAAGCCGCCGGTGCATTGCCCGGCGTATCAGCTTGCCACCGCCGCAGTCCGGCACGCCGCTTGCCGCGTAGCGAGCAAGCGGCGTGCCGGGCGATCCAATAGCTGACGCTTCACTATTGCAAGGGACATTTAACTACGCATGTCATC
>JAWXCG010000209.1:0-14357 GCA_034440555.1 Pseudomonadota bacterium | reverse complement strand
TTGCTGCGCGCAGCAAAATCAATGCCGCCATCCAGGCCGCTAGCGCGACTACCGCAGGCAGTGTGGAATGCCGTAACGGTGATCGGCGCGGTGAAAATTCCGCTCGGTGCATGCAAACCCATTGGCAAAGTGAAACGAGGATAAAAACCCGGTGTCGATCTACGTGCTGCGAACTGCCCGCGGTTTGCCCGCGGTGCGCCAGCGCTGCCGCTTACTGTCAGCGTTGCGGAACGCTAGAATGCGTGGCTTCCCGTATGGAGACTGTCCGATGCGCATCCTAGCGGAAGCACTCACCTTCGACGATGTCTCTCTGGTCCCCGCGCATTCGGCCGTGTTGCCACGCGACGTATCGACCACAACGCGCATCTCGCGCGGTATCGCGCTGAACATTCCGGTCATTTCCGCGGCGATGGACACAGTGACCGAGGCGCGGCTGGCGATTACCATGGCGCAGTGCGGCGGCATGGGCATTATCCACAAGAATATGTCGCTCGAACAGCAGGCGGCTGAAGTTCGTCTGGTCAAGAAATTCGAGGCCGGGGTGATTCGCGATCCAATCACGGTCGCGCCGCAAACCAGCATTCGCGATGTGCTCAGCCTGACGCGATCACGCAATATCTCCGGTGTGCCGGTGGTGGATAACGGACAGCTGGTCGGTATCGTCACCAGCCGCGATCTGCGCTTTGAGACGCATCTGGACGATCCAGTCAGCCGGATCATGACCGGCATGAAGAAGTTGGTGACCGTCCTGGACGGCGCCAGCGATGAAGATGTGCTCGGCCTGATGCATCAGCACCGCATCGAGAAGGTGCTCGTGGTCAACGAACAGTTCAAGCTGCGCGGTTTGATTACTGTAAAAGATATCCAGAAGGCGCGTGACAATCCGAATGCAGCCAAGGATGAGGCCGAACGCTTGCGCGTCGGTGCTGCGGTTGGGGTCGGTGGCGATACCCAGGCGCGCATCGGGGCGCTGGTGGAGGCGGGCGTTGATGTGATCATTGTCGATACCGCACACGGACACGCGCAAGGCGTGTTGGAGCGGGTACGTTGGGTCAAGCACACATTCCCCCAAGTGCAAGTGATTGGCGGCAACATCGTGACCGGCGCTGCCGCTCTGGCGCTGGTGGATCACGGAGCTGACGCGGTCAAGGTGGGCGTGGGTCCCGGCTCGATTTGCACTACGCGTATCGTTGCTGGAGTGGGCGTACCGCAGATCACGGCTGTGTCCATGGTTGCGGAAGCATTGCATGCATCCGGCGTTCCATTGATCGCTGATGGCGGCATTCGGTATTCAGGTGATATCGCAAAAGCGATTGCCGCCGGCGCCAGCTGCGTAATGATCGGCGGCATGTTTGCCGGCACCGAAGAAGCGCCGGGCGAGGTCGAGCTTTACCAGGGTCGCTCTTACAAAAGTTATCGCGGTATGGGTTCGCTGGGCGCGATGCAACTCGGGTCCAAGGACCGCTATTTTCAAGACGCCTCGGACGCCGATAAACTGGTTCCCGAAGGCATCGAAGGCCGGGTGCCGTACCGCGGCTCGTTGCGTGGCATCGTGCACCAGTTGGTCGGCGGGCTTCGTTCCAGCATGGGCTACTGCGGCGCCGCGACAATTGAAGAGATGCGATCCAAGCCGCAGTTCGTGCGCGTGACCAGTGCTGGTGTGCGCGAGTCGCATGTGCATGATGTGGCGATTACCAAAGAAGCGCCCAACTACCGCATGGATTGACGCGGGCACCCACTTCGCGATCGGAACCCTGATGACCAACATCCACGCCGACAAGATTCTGATTCTCGACTTCGGCGCGCAGTACACCCAACTGATTGCGCGGCGCATCCGCGAGATCGGCGTGTACTGCGAAATCTGGGCTTGGGACCACAATCCGGCAGACATCGCTGCTTTCGCACCTCGTGGCATCATTCTGTCGGGGGGGCCGGAGTCGACAGTCGAGGCGGATGCGCCGCGCGCGCCTCAACAGGTGTTCGACTTGAGCGTGCCGGTCCTCGGCATTTGCTATGGCATGCAGACCATGGCGATGCAACTTGGCGGCCGAGTCGAGGCTGGACACAATCGTGAATTCGGGCAGGCAACCGTAAAGTTCGATCGCAGCAGCCGCTTGTTCCAGCTCGACGATCTGGAAGGCGACTCGCTGAGCGCGTGGATGTCTCACGGTGATCGCGTTACCCAGCTCCCCGAAGGATTTGTTGCCATCGCCAGTACCGACGAGCTGCCGTTGGCTGCGATGGCCGACCCGGTGCGTCGCTACTACGGAGTGCAGTTCCATCCGGTAGTCACGCATACCCAGCACGGCGACGCGTTGCTGCGCCGCTTTGTCGCCGATATCTGCGGTTGCAAAACGCTATGGACGGCAGCCAACATCGTCGACGACTGCATCGAACGCGTACGCGTACAGGTCGGCAATGATGAAGTATTGCTTGGACTGTCGGGCGGCGTGGATTCTTCCGTGGTCGCGGCACTGTTGAAACGCGCCATTGGCGATCGCCTGGTCTGCGTCTTCGTCGACACCGGCTTGCTGCGCTGGCGCGAAGGTGACCAGGTGATGGCGATGATGGCCGAGAACATGGGCGTGCGGGTTATTCGTGTGGATGCCGCGGAGCGCTATTTTGCGGCACTCAAGGGCGTCAGCGACCCCGAAGCCAAACGCAAGGTCATCGGTCGTTTGTTCATTGAGATTTTCGATGAGGAAGCGCATAAGCTTTCCGGCATACGCTGGCTGGCGCAGGGCACCATCTACCCTGACGTGATCGAGTCCGCAGGTTCCAAGACCGGCAAGGCGCACGTGATCAAGTCACACCACAATGTCGGCGGCCTGCCCGAACACATGAAACTCAAACTGGACGAACCGCTGCGCGAACTGTTCAAGGATGAAGTGCGCCGAATTGGGGTTGAACTGGGACTTCCGCGCGACATGGTGTTTCGCCATCCGTTCCCCGGGCCCGGTCTGGGCGTGCGTATCCTCGGCGAAGTTACGCCCGAGGCAGCGCATCTGCTGGCACAGGCCGATGCCATCTTCATCGAAGAGCTGCGCAAATGGAGTCTTTACGATCGCGTCAGTCAGGCGTTCGCGGTGTACCTGCCGGTGCGTTCGGTCGGTGTCGTTGGCGATGCACGTGCCTATGAGCCGGTGATCGCCTTGCGTGCGGTCGAGACCATCGATTTCATGACTGCGCACTGGGCGCACCTGCCTTATGATTTTCTCGATCATGTATCACGCCGCATCGTCAATGAGCTGCGCGGCATCTCACGCGTGGTCTACGACATTTCAGGCAAACCACCAGCGACAATCGAGTGGGAGTAGGTATGCCGGCGATGGATGCACGATCGCAGTCGGAGATCGACGCGCAGTGGATGCGTGTGGCGCTGGACCTCGCAGTGCGCGCACAGCACGACGACGATGAAGTTCCGGTAGGCGCGGTACTGATTGACGCGGCCGGAAACCTCTTGGCCGAAGGCGGTAATCGCAACATCAGCGAGCACGATCCCACGGCCCACGCCGAAATTGTGGCGATGCGGCGCGGCGGGAAAGTGCTTCGCAATCATCGCCTGGTCGGCACTACGCTGTACGTAACGCTTGAACCCTGCGCGATGTGCGTGATGGCGATGGTTCACGCGCGCGTACGCCGCGTTGTATACGCTGCCAGCGATCCCAAAACTGGTGCCGCCGGCAGCGTATTCGACCTGCTGCAATCTGATCAGCATAATCATCGCGTCGAACTACAGAGCGGCGTGCTGGCCGAAGTCGCATCACAGATGCTCTCCGATTATTTTCGGACCAAAAGAATCCGCACCAAGCCGACACCACAGTAAAAGTGCAGCGCATAGAACGGCGTAATTCGCTGCTCTACTGCCAGAATCGAAGTATGATCAGCCCCTTGAGTCAAGGGGCGCGCCGCGCAGCGGCGGGGGATGTGGCCTGCAAGAAAGAAGATCAGGCCAAAAGTGCACACGACTCTGATTGACGGCCCGAATCTCAGAGGACTACACCAGTGACAAACGAAGCCAACCTGATCTTCATCGATCTGGAAATGACCGGTCTGGATCCCGATAGCGACTCAATCATCGAGATCGCAACCGTGGTTACCGACAAAGACTTGAATGTATTGGCTGAGGGTCCCGAGTTCGCAATTCGACATTCGCTGCAACGACTCGAGGCAATGGACGATTGGAATCGCCAGCATCATCGGGCATCCGGACTTTGGCAGCGGGTAATCGAATCAATGGTAGACGCCGCCACCGCTGAGTTGGCGACGATCCGTTTTCTTGAAGCCTGGGTACCAGTGGGGAAGTCACCTATTTGTGGCAACTCGATCTGCCAGGATCGTCGTTTCCTGGTGCGCGGCATGCCGCAACTGGAGCGCTATTTTCACTACCGGAATCTGGATGTGTCAACGTTGAAGGAATTGGTACGACGCTGGAATCCCGGCCTGCTGAGCGGTTTCAGCAAGCGCGGTACGCATACCGCGCTGTCAGATGCGCACGAATCAATTGCGGAATTGCGATACTACCGGCAGCACATGGGGGCACTGGCGGGTCTCGGCGAACAGCCACCTGAGCCATTAGCAATTGCCGGGGCCGCGTCAGCCGCGATGCTCCGCTCTGAAATCTGATCAAAAGCTTCGCGGCTTGCGCCGCTCCCACAACAGCCGCTCCTAAAAGTGCTGCTCCCATAAGAGCGGCTTTTACAAAAGCGAGTCCGGTTCGTTTTACAGATCGAGGATAAAGAAGCTATCGCAACCAAAGTGACCGGTAGCACCCAGGGATTGTGCAATCGATCGGAACCCGGTCTTGCGGTACAGGCGCTTGGCGTCATCCATACCGGTGAGCGTTTCCAGATAGCAGCGCTTGAAGCCGAGCGTTCGCGCCGCTTCCAGGCACTGTTGCATCAGAGCGCTGCCGGCGCCTTGGCGGCGTAACTCCGCAAGAAAGTACATCTTGCGCAGCTCACAGATATCGGGCTCAGCGTTCGCCAGCGGGGCAACTCCGCCGCCGCCCAGAACACGTCCCTCAGACTCGACAACGAAGTAGGCGCAGCCAGGTGCCGCGTAAGCGAAACTCATCTTTGATACTTCCGCATCGTGAATCGCGAAGCCCGGACCATCGGCACCGAACTCGGGCATCACCGCACGGATGATGTGGGCGAGGGCGGTGTTGTCAGCCTCAGTAATCGGTCGAATGCTATAGGTCATGCGCCGCTGGCCTCGAGGCATCGGGAAGTAGGCATCATAGCCGTGCCATGGTTCGGTTCTGGCGTTGCCAACGGGAATTCAAAAACGGTGGGCGATCGTCCGTCGATGAAGGTCGGTCAATGCCCAATTCGATCACGCGCATATTCGACGAAAGCCTCGGTGCTTACTGCACGCGAGAACAAAAAGCCCTGCGCCAGGGTTGTGCCTTGCTTGAGCAGAAAACTTCGCTGCAGTTCGGTTTCCACGCCTTCGGCCACGACGCTGAGATCGAGCGATTGGGCGATGCGAATAATCGCCTCGCAGATTGTCGTGTCGGCTGGATTCAGTGGAATGCCGTGCATGAAAGTGTGGCTGATTTTGATGCCATTGAAGGGCAATCGCCGCAGGTAGTTGAGCGCGCTGTAGCCTTCGCCGAAGTCATCAATGACCAGCGACACCCCCAACGCGCGCAAGGTGTCGAAGGTTTCCATCGTGTCTGGGACATCTTCAATCAGCACGCGCTCGGTCATCTCCAACTCCAGCGCCTCACCAGGAAGGTCGAATTCTTTGAGCGCCGCCTGAACGATCTCTGAGAGGTTTTCCCCAAGAAACTGACGGTAGGAAACATTCACTGCGATGCATCGCAGTGGCAGTCCGGAGTCTCGCCATTGGCGCAATTGTCGGCAGGATTCGCGTATGACCCAGGCACCGATGCGCACAATATCGCCGGTGTTTTCGGCATGACTGACAAACTGGTCGGGACCGAGCTCGCCTAGCAATCGATTGCGCCAGCGCAACAAAGCTTCAGCGCCGACCACACGACCCGATTGCAAATCGACCTGTGGCTGGAATTCCAGATAGAACTCCTGATTGTCCAGCGCACGGCGCAGCTGCGTCTCGATCAACAGGCGGTCGGTCAGCTTGCGTGCCAAAGCCGGCGAGAACTGCTGCCAGTTGTTGCGGCCGCGCCGTTTGGCGTCGAACATGGCTGCATCGGCATGGTTGATCAGCTGCTGAATCGTGGCGCCGTCGCCCGGATACTGCGCGATCCCGACCGACGTGGTGATGGTGAATTCTTCGCCACTATGTGGGAACGGTTCGGCGAAGGCGTGGGTGATCTGCACGGCAAGAGCGCGTGATTTGGCGTCGCTGTCATCGCCAGTCAACATCAGCATGAACTCGTCGCCGCCGAAGCGCGCGATCAGCACATCGGGTCCAGATAGTTTTTTCAGCCGCTGCGCGGCAGCCACCAGCAAGCCATCGCCAGCGCTGTGACCGAGCAGATCGTTGATTACCTTGAATCGATCCAAATCGACGTGGAGCAACGCCGGCCCAGCGCCCGGTTGGGCCTCGTCAATGGCGCGCGTGAGCTGGCGCAACATATCGTCGCGATTGCTCAGCCCGGTCAAGGCATCGGTCAGCGACTGTCGACGCAGGTTTTCCTCGAAACGCTTGCGCTCGCTGATGTCCTGGCTGACACCGATAAGGCTGGCTTCGAAGTTAGACTGGGACTGGCTGTGTCCGATCACCCGTAACCAGCGACGCTGTCCGCTGGATGTTGCGGTACGGGCTTCGACATCAAAAGACTTGCCAGTACTTCGGGCTTCCTCGATCACGCGTTGCAGTCGCGTCGCATCCGCAGAAACAAAGCTCGACAGGTAATCCTTCAACGCGAGCGTGCTGTCAGGGACTAGACCGTGCAGTCGGTACACTTCGTCGCTGCCAAACACGCGATCGCGACGGAAGTCGATCTCCCATGCGCCAATTGCAGCGAGTTTTTGTACCTCTTCGAACAATACTGCCTGACGCTTGAGCTCCGTTACATCGCCGAACAGGCTGATTACCTGGAACGGCCGCGTCTCGCCCTCACGAAATTGCGGCATCGAAAAAATATTGAACCAGTAGTAGCGGTTGGCGATCGGATTGAACACACCGATCAAAGTTGAATCGACCACCGCACCGGTGCGCAACGCAGCGTAGGGGGGAAGGTCGCGTTCAGCGATTGGTTGACTGTCAACATCCACCAGGCGCCACTGCTGGGGATCGAAGCCCTTGTCGATCAAAGTGCGTTCCGAGAGCTGCAACAGCCGCTCGGCAGCAGCATTGGCCGAAATCACATTGCCGTTGCTGTCCTGCACCACAATGCCTTTGTCGATGGCATCGAACAGCTGTCGATAGCGTGCATCAGACTCGCGAATGGCGCGCTCGGTCTCGCGTCGGGCGGAGATGCTGCGTGCCACCGCAATGATGCGTTTCTCGTTGCCATCCACGAACAAGTTGGAATGGACTTCGATCGGAAACTTCGTTCCATCGCGATGCCTGTTCTCGGTTTCGACAGTAACCGTTTTCCCCAGCTTGTAGGTGCGCCAAACCTCGTCCATGTGATCTTGGGCGAGACCAGGATTGAGGTCGAAGACGCTGCGCTCTTTGAGCTGCTCCAAGCTGTAGCCGTAGAGTTCCACCGCGGTCTGGTTCGCATCAATGATGCGACCGGCGCGGTCGTGCACGGTGACGGCATCGGGTACGGAATCGAGCAAGCTGCGATAACGCGATTCCACGCTTTCCGCATTGCGCATCAGGTATTCAATGTGCTCGATGGCTTCGAGGACACTCGCTGTCGCCGGCGACTGTGTTCCGATCGCAGTAAGCGCCTGCTGCAGTCGCGACAACGCTTCATCGCAGGATGCACGAAGACAGGGGCGACCGGCGCGGCCCAAACTTGCGTTGGCCGGATTCTCGCGGTCTTGATTTTCGTTGATAATTTTCATCAACCCCCTCGTCACCCCGATCCTCGCGGACACTGCCCTAAACTACGCCCGCGACTGCCTCGCGCGCAAGAGCGCGCAACAAAAGCAGCGGACGCGGCGACTGCAGATAGTCCTGCAGTCGGTCCGCATCGGGTCTCGCCGCCCCATTCAGCATCTGCGCCGCCAACGCGGCGAGTCCGCTGGCATCCGGCGCGATTGCCGAATCCAGCTGCAGCGCATGCAGCATGGCGGCACTTTGGCGTCCGCGCATGAATCGGGAACGGGTCGTAGCAACGGCCAGGCCGGAACGCAGCGCGTCCAGAGAGGTATTGCCGCCGGACCAATGCAGGGTATCCAGCATCACATCGGCTGCCGCAAGAATCTCCAGAAAGCGACTGCGACTGACCATGGGATGAAAATGCAGCTGCCTAAACAGGGTCGGACCCAGCCTGGCCCGCAGCTGCTGTCGCACCAGGTGAACTTCAAGCCGCGACGCAGTTGCGAACAGCAGAATGCGTACATTCGGCTCGCGCGACAGCAGCTCAAGCAGTACCGCATCGTTGTCTGGATGAAGTTTGAACAATGATTGCGGCACCACGACAAGTTTACCCGGCGGCAACCCCAACGCGTCTCGCGCAAGGCGCTGCGGCGCAGGGGGTAATCGATAGCGGGTGCCCAGATCAGGCAACAGCAACAGTGACTCGCGGTAGTGGGCTTTGGCGTCGGCTGGTTCCATGTCAGCGCAGCTGAGGTAGGCATCAATAGTCGGCAGGCCGCTGGTTACCGGGTGCCCCCAGCCTACCCACTGCTTTCGCGCCAGGCGCAGCGCGGCAAGGGGCATGAGTCGCGTATCCATGCCCAACTCAGGATAGATCAAAAGGTCCAGATCGGCGCTACGAATGACATCAGCGGCGCGATCGATTGCGTCACTTTGCTGATCGTCGGCAGTACCCTCGCTATCTGCATCGATGCGAACGAATTTGCGACTGCGCCGCTCGAGTTCGTCGGTAACGTGGTCAAAGCGGGGACCGAGTGCATAGACTCGGGTGTCGAACTCGGCCACGTCCAGTGCCTCGATCCAGCTGGCAAAATACGAGCCCGCGGTCGTATCGTTCCAATGGCCGGACAAAACGCCGATGCGTGGCGGTCCTGGCTTGCGCTGCGCTGGCTCGACCGCCAAGTCCGGGCGCAGCGTGGCTGCGGCCATACTGAGCCAATCGCCATAGCGCGACTGCAGGTCGAGATCGTTTTCGCAGTGATAGGCCAGCAGAAAATTCGACCAGTTCAGCTGCGCCAGATGCGGCGCGCAGAGGCGCAGTCGAGATTCCGGAAACTCATCCATGATGCGCGCGAGACCGCCGCTGAAACGGTTGCGTGCGGCATCAATGCCATCCCTGTCGATATGCACAGCGGGCAATGACAACTCGCACGCAAGCGCCAAACGCAGACTGGGTGAATGCGCACCGATCGAGTGACGGCGCTGGAGATCGCTGCGCAGTGCATGCGCAGCGCCTTCATCACACTGTGTACTGATGCTGGCGAAGGCGCACTGCACCGATTCCACTTGATCCGGCAGCGGTGTAGAAGTGGGCAGGCTGCGCTCGATGAGTTGAGCATCGCCGAGCGTGAGCGCCAGTGCACGAACTTCGCTGTTGCTCAAGAGCGCGTCGGACAGCGGTCGCAGGCGATCGGCGGCGACGCGCGCCTGACCACGATTGCGCTCGATCTCAGCCAGCAACCTGCGCGCGCCCAGATCGTCGGGCGATCGGGCTAATAGCGGCTGCAGCAGTGCGAAGGCCTCGTCATCATCCAGCGCCGAACTTCCGTACGCGACCAGATTGAACGCGGAGTCATCGTTCTCGGGCCAGAGCCGCAGCGCTTCGCGCCAGTAGCCGATGGCTGAAATCAGCTCACTTTGCTGCGCGCTGCGATGCCCGAGTCGATTGAGCACGCGACTGCGACTGCGCGCGATCAGCGCATTGTCGGGGGCGTGTTGCAGCAAACAGCGTAGTGCGTCATCAGCTTCGCCCAGTCGCTCCAGATGCATTGCTGCGTTCGCCAGAACCGACAACGCCGCAGTGTTGCCGGCATCGTATTCCAATACAGACTGCGCAAGTTCGAGTGCGCGCGGAGCGTCTCCCGAGGCGAAGGCGGCACGCGCTGCTGCCAGTGTCTGCGCATCCGTCATGCCGTGCGTCCCGCGATCGCATTCACGACGCGGGAGGATTCTGGCGTGAGGTCATTGTCCCTTCCACGCCAACCCCAGCTTGGCGCCATTGCTGCGGCCCAGTTCAGCACTGATCCAGCGGCCGACCTGCACCAGCTTGTCAAGATCGATGCCGGTGTCAAAGTCCATTCCGTGCAACATAAAGACCACGTCCTCGCTCGCGACATTGCCGCTGGCGCCTTCGGCATAGGGGCAGCCACCCAATCCCGCGACTGACGCATCGACCACGCGAACCCCAGCCTCGACGCAGGCATAGACATTCGCCAATGCCTGGCCGCGCGTATCATGGAAGTGCACCGCCAACTGCTGCATCGGCACCACGCCCGCAACCGAGCGCAGCATCTCGCGCGCAGCACTTGCAGTGCCAATGCCGATGGTGTCGCCGAGTGACACCTCGTAGCAGCCAAGCTGGTGCAGGGCACGCGCGACACGCACGACATCACAGATCGGCACCGCGCCCTGATACGGACAGCCGAGTACAGTGGAGACATAACCCCGCACCGGCACACCGACCTCGGCAGCGCGGTCCATCACCGGTTTGAAGCGCTCGATCGATTCGTCGATCGAGGCGTTGATGTTGCGACGATTGAAGGCCTCCGAAGCAGCAGTGAAGATCGCCACTTCAGCGACGCCCGCGGCGAGTGCGCGTTCCATGCCCTGCAGATTGGGTACCAGAACCGGATAGCGGATCCCGGCCTTTCGGCGCAGCGCGCTAAATACTTCGGCGGCGTCGGCGAGTTGCGGAACCCACTTGGGACTGACGAAACTGGTGGCTTCGACGGTACTGTGCCCAGCATCGACCAACTGCTCGATCAGTCGCACTTTGGTTGCCGTCGGAACGATCAGCTTTTCGTTCTGCAATCCGTCGCGCGGGCCGACTTCAACAATACGGATTGATTCAGCCACCCTCGGGGCTCCGCCGTTCCTCGACCCCCGCCCTGGCGCGCGCGATCTCCTCGCTACTCGTCCGATGCAGAATGAGCCACGGCTTGCGTCCAAATACGCCTTTGCGCCGGATGACGCTGTCCGTCTCGCTGCTTGGGCCGAACAGCAGATTCTCCACACTTTCGAGATCGTTCTTGCCACCTTTTCCGGGTTTGCTTTTTACTTCACTGCGCCCGCCGATTTCGCCATCAACGATCAATCGCGCAACGCGCTGGTTGTCGACCTCAAAGGCGCGGATCTGGTCGTGTCCGCGGAATTCATAGCGAATCAGCATGTGCGCCTTGTGCCAATCGCTGTCCTTGGCCTCTGCATCGGGACGCGCGGTGGCGGCGATGAAATTGCTGTTTCCGTGACGCACATAGCGGATGCTGTATTCGTCCTCGTCCTCGGACTCGCCATCTGGTTCCAGTGTCTGGTAACGAGCGCAGTTGTCACTGACGATCCAGTACACCGGGCCATCGTCTTTCTCGTCGCGTTCGGTCATGTCCTCAATCCGCCAGGCGCCGACCCAATCACGCACGCAGTCGCTGACTTCGCCAGTGGGCAACGCCTCAAAACGGGTCTGCTGGCAGCCCGACACCAGGCCGATTGCGAGCAACGAGAGGGTGCAGCGCAGCGCATAGCGCGCAACGGCAGATGGTAGATATTCGAGATGTGTGCAGCTCATGACAGCATCCTCATCAGTAGTTGATCAGCCTGTACGAATTCGCCAAGCGCACAGCGCAACTCGGCGATCTGTCCGGCACGCGGCGCGCGCAGGGTGAGTTCCATTTTCATGGCTTCCATCACGATGACCT
The DNA here is from genome assembly GCA_034440555.1 of Pseudomonadota bacterium. Taxonomy (GTDB): domain Bacteria; phylum Pseudomonadota; class Gammaproteobacteria; order Xanthomonadales; family Ahniellaceae; genus 0-14-3-00-62-12. The sequence goes on along the minus strand of JAWXCG010000209.1, from coordinate 2,457 downwards.
CCTGCTGTTCGACGACATCGTCGCCGACTGCCGCTTTCACGGCGATGATGCGCCCTGGCATCGGCGCCAGCAAGCGATCGCCGCCACTGGACGCGGCGCCCTCAAAGGCGAACGGCGGCACCGCATGCAGACGATGGCGATGTCCCGCGTGCAGCACTATCCAGTCGCCAGCGAGTTCACGACAGCGCAACCTTCGGGCGCGCCCGTCGCTTCGATAGTGCAGCCAGCCATTGTGCAATGCAGCGCTTTCGATCTGGACATGGGCGTCACCCAAGTCCAACCGATAGACGCCGGCATAGCCATGTGCCGCTATTTCGATGCGCACGCTTCCATTCTGGAAGCACACCAAACGCTTGCCCAAATGGCCCAGACGCCAGGCGTCTGCGCTCGCCCACGGCGAGCCCGGATCGATTGAGTGTGCCGCGCGGTCGCGCGCCGCAGCCTCTTCGTGCAGCAACGCCGCGCACGCCGCGGCAAACAGAATTTCGGCAGGAATCAACTCATCCTTGGCCAGCACCTCAGCAAGATGGCGATCCAGGTATCCGGTATCGATGGTGCCGTTGATCACCGTCGGATGACGCAGCAGCCGCTCCAGAAAGGCAACGTTACTCTTCGGGCCGAGCACATCGATCTCGGCCAGCGCCTCGCTCATCCGCCGCAGCGCATCGGCGCGATCCGCCCCATGCACAATCAATTTGGCGATCATCGGGTCGTAGAAAATACTGACGGTATCGCCCTCGACCACGCCGGCATCGATGCGGGTGCCCGCATTCACCTGGGGTAATCGCAGCCGCTCGATGCGCCCGGAGCCCGGTAAAAATCCCTGTTCGGGATCTTCCGCATACAGGCGCACCTCGATGGCGTGGCCATGAGAATGCACTTGATCCTGACGCAAGGGTAGGGGCTCTCCGGCAGCGATACGCAATTGCCATTCGACCAGATCCAGACCCAGCACCATCTCGGTCACGGGATGCTCGACCTGCAGGCGCGTGTTGATTTCCATGAAATAGAAAGCGCCGGCCTGATCGACGATGAACTCCACCGTGCCGGCATTGCAATAGTCGATCGCGCGCGCAGCCTGGATCGCAGCATCGCCCATCTGCTGACGCAATTCGGTGGTGAGAAAAGGCGAGGGCGATTCTTCGATCACTTTCTGATAGCGACGCTGGGCGGAACATTCGCGTTCGTTCAGATGTATGGTGTTGCCGTCGCGATCGGCGAACACCTGGATTTCGATATGCCTGGGGCGGTCGACATAGCGCTCCAACAACACGCGGTCGCGGCCAAAAGCGGTTTTCGATTCGCGCTGGCAGGATTCAAGATGCGACACGAATTCCGCTGCCGCGTGCACGATGCGCATGCCCTTGCCGCCACCGCCGTGCGCCGCCTTGATCATCAGCGGATAGCCGATACGGTCGGCCTCACGTTGTAGTAGCGCCAGGTCCTGGTCCACGCCGGTATAACCAGGGACAACCGGCACGTCATGCCCCTGCATCAACTCCTTGGCGCCGGCTTTGGAGCCCATCTTGCGCATCGAGCCGGCCGTCGGACCGATGAACACCAGCCCGGCGGCTTCAACCTGCTCGGCAAAGTCTGCGTTTTCAGACAGGAATCCATAGCCGGGGTGAATCGCCTGTGCGCCGCAGGCGAGCGCTGCAGCAATGATCACCTCGCCACGCAGATACGACTCGCCCGGCTGCGAGCCACCGATGTGCACCGCCTCGTCGGCTTGACGCACATGCTCGGCATTGGCATCTGCGTCGGAATAAACCGCGACCGTGGCAACGCCGAGGCGCCGACAAGTGCGGGCGATGCGACAGGCAATTTCGCCACGATTGGCAATCAGGATCTTGCTGAACACGCGTGACTTCCAGAGGGGGCAGAGCGCGATTGTAACGACCTGTGCGACGCCGGAGCAGCCTGCGCGACGAACCGGGCGCAAGTTAGCTAGAACTGGGGTCCGGGCGTATTCGCCGGCTTACAACTCTATGGCAATGCTGTTTTCCGGTGGCAACGCACGCACGCGCGGTCGTCCGTGCGCATAGGCCCAGGAGACGATGGCATAACGCACACCGCCGGTGGTTGGCATGGCGGCGTGGGAGTAGCGTTCGTCCGAGGGAAATGCAACCAGCAGACCGGGGACCGGGCGCAGCGCATACTCGAAGTTGACAAAGTTCAACTCGCCACCGGTGAATCCGTCGTTGAGATAGATCAGCAGACTGCCGTCGCGATCCAGCACTCGATACGGTGGCGTCTCCTCGGACCAGATATCAGCGTCCGCGTGCACGTCGTATTTGCCGCCGGTGGTATAGCGCAACACGTAGGGCGTTTCGAACCACGCGAAACGACAGCCCCAGCGCGGCGCCAGCCACTCGGTGAATGCGCGCCGCACCATCGCGTTGATTTCGATCTGCAGTTCGCCCAGCTCCACCCGTTCCGTCACGCGCGAGGGATGTG
>JAWXCG010000208.1:0-6657 GCA_034440555.1 Pseudomonadota bacterium | reverse complement strand
TGCAACAACCCGACTTTCGACAGCTTGTTTCGATCATTCGAAGCGGGTACCAAACCGGGTTTGCGTTTCAAAATGGTGGGTTGCACCCACCCTACTTTCTGCGCCAGCTTTGAATCAATTGAAGCGTCGTAGGGTGGGTGAAACCCACCGTCTTTGTAGCGCTCACCAGCGCTGGGTTGCACCCACCCTACTGTTTGCGCGTTGTTTCAGTCATTCGAAGCCGTTTCGAAACAGCGCGCCCGGATCGTTGCTGATGGTCAGCGTGAAGGTCTGCGTGGCGAATCCGCTAAGCGGTGACGGTTCGGTGGCGCGAACGGTTACCGTGTAGACGCTGGCGTCGGCGATCAACGGGGTGCCGGTAATGACGCCAGAGGCTGTATTGATCGACAGCGAAGCTGGCAGGGCCGGCGAAGCGCTGACGCTGTAAACCAACACATCATCATCGGCATCATCGAATGCCTGTTCCGTCGCGATGTTTACCGGGTTGCCGGCATTGACACTGACATTGCCAATCGAGCCGATCATTACCGGCAAGTCGTTGACGCAGACGAGATCGATGTTGGCGACGGCGGTGTCGATCAAGTTGCCGTTGCTGACCGAATAGACAAAGCTGTCCTTGCCGCAATAGTTGGCCACAGCCGTGTAGACGAATTGGCCATTGCTACTCAATGCCACCGTTCCATGCAAGGGTTGCACCGCCGGCACGGTATTCACCAAGAGCGCGTTGCCTTCGAAAACGTGGTCGTCGTTGAGCACCCCGATATCATTGGCGCCATTGCGGCTGAGTACGCTGTCTTCGGTGCCAAAGAAGTCGTCATCGACGGCCACGAACGCTGGCCCCATGCAGGTGCCTGCAAACAGCACACTGGCCCATTCCGGGTGATCCACGAACGGATTGCGATTGCCTTGAACGCCCTCCACCAGAGCATTGCGCAGGCCTTCGCGCGCGGTCACTGAATCGTTGGCGTGCCAATCCAGCAACGGCGCCAGCAACCCGGAATACGCCGGCGCCGCATAGCTGCTGGTGATGATGATTAAACTGCGGTTGTCGGTGAGAATCAACTGCGGTTCGCTTTGCAAATTTCGGCTATTGCGGCCACCCTCGTAGCGCACGTCCATGTACAGCATCGCGCGCGCCAAGTCTCCGCGACGGAAGCTCCACGGCTCGTAAGAACCCGAGTTGCCATCCTGGCCGTTGGTATACCAGTTGTGTCCTGGTGGCATCGTATAGCCAGCAGGGCCTCCACCGCTGCCATTGGATGGGTTGGCGATGGTTGCGTCCACGGTGCAGGTCGCGGTAATTGCGGGGTTGCAGGTCGCGTAGACGCGGCTGCCGCGCCGAGCGTTGTAGTCAGTATTTGACGCCATCAGCATGTGCGTGTCGGTGTAAGGAGAGTTCGGGAAACCCTCCAGCATCGACAGATTATTGAAGCCCTGAGAATTCGGCCAAACATGTTCGCGGTTGTAGACGCCAACGCCGCCGCTGAGCTTGGTATAGCTTTCGTTGCGGTAGACATCGAGAATCTTGCTCACATCGAGTGGGTCTTCATCGGCAAGATTGAGCACCTCCCAAACGTCGTAGGAACCAGGAACACCCGGCGTCCAGGTGTTGTCCGAATCGGAATAGACGACTGCAGAGTGATCGTCAATCACTCCGTGCAATGTGGCGCGCAACGCGCGGCAGCTCGACTGATCAACGCGCTCGTAGTAGCCAGCAACGCCAGCACCCACAGTGAAGTCGATGCGCGCATTGGACGCCAACGCATTGGCAACGCCATCGATGTCGGTGATCAGGGCGGCGGTGACGTCGAAGGTACAACTTTCGCCGGCGGTGAACTCGATATCGGGATTGAGCGTGTACTGGGTCTGCGCGTTGTCGCTTTGCACGAAAGAATGCGCGCCGCTGCCGACGCAGTTGATGCTGAAGGCGCCCGACTGCACTGTTACCGGTTCGGAGAATACGATCGTGAGATTGCTGGCTGCGGGCACGTTGACGTCAAGATGTACTGGATAAGTACTGCTGATGGTCGGTACCACATCAGCGGCGACGGTAAACGAATACGCCGGATTTCCGGCCAGTGCGTTTGGCGTACCATCGACATCAACGACGTTGGCGCCGGTAATCTGCACGCTGCAGACGTCGCTGTTGTTGAAGTTGGTGAACGGGTCGAGCGTCCAGGTCGCGCCGCCGTTGCTGGCGGCCAGAGTGCCATTGAATACGACACTGTTGCAGGTCAGCGTAATCCACGGAATCGTGGTGTTGACCGGCTCCGAGAAATTGATCACCACCACTGCATTCACTGCGATGCCAGTGGCGCTGGATGCCGGAACCGTCGACGCGATCGTCGGCGCGGTGTCGGCGACGACATTTATGGTCCACGTATAGTTGGACTGCATGGCGTCGGGCGTGCCATCAAGATCGGTCACATTCGCAGCGACAACCTGTGCAGTGCAGACGTCTCCGTAAGCGAAGTTCGTGTCCGGATTGATTGTGCGCGTATTGCCACTGCCGGTAACCGTGACCGTATGCGGTGGCGTTGGCGGACAGGCCAGGGTAAAGGCGCCGGCCGCAGTAGCCACTGGCTCGGAAAACGTTACCACCAGATTGCCATCGATCGGGAAGCCAGGCTCCCCAATGGTCGGGACGGTCGCTGTAACCACGGGCGGGACGTCTACCGCGACGCCGAAGCTGGCGTCATCAATCGCCAAGCCATCATCGGCGCCTGCAGCATCGGGATCCAGCCAGCGTACCCAAAGCGTGGCGTTGGGCGCGATGCTCAGCCCGCTGATGACCGCGCTGATGGCGGTACGATTGACCAGCAGGTTTCCGTCGTATCCGCCCAGCGCACCCGTGGGATTGGGCGTCACGAAGTCGAGCGCATCGACATCCACCCATGTGCCGGTCGACAGCGAAGTCGCATTCAGGCTGTACTGGAAGTCCAGTCGATCGGGCGGAACACGGTTCCCCAAGCCAATGCGCCATTGTTCGCCCCGATAGCTGATAAGAATTTCCGGCAGCACCGCGCCGGTTCCGTTCTGCAGCTGCGCGCCGATCTTGGGGACGGTACTGCCCGATCGCACACTGCCAAAGGCACGCTCGGTTGCAGCGGCGGAACCAAATGACCAAACGCCACCACTCAATGTGGCGCCGCTGCCATCCCCGGCCGAATATTGACCGGCAACGTCGTTCTCCACGAAATACCAGCCAGTGGGCACTGCGACATTGGCTGTGCCGGTCGTCGCCAGCGCGTTGAAATTCTCAACAACTGGCACGCCTGAACCGATCACGACGGATTGCGCGTCGACTGCGGCGGCGACAACGAACAACACCAAGCCCACCAGCGCCCGCGCTGGTATCAACTGCTTCGAAGCCATGCCTGCTTACCCCGGACCGTTCAATGAACCGGGCACTCTAGCGGCAGTGGATGACGGTTGCATGTGCCTTTGCAGCATGCCGGTGTGGGAGTCGTCTCGGGCGCGATTGGGTGTGCGGCGATGCCTTTCGCGGCCAGAGGCCGCTCCCACAACGACGGTCACCCCTACGATATAGTGCGATCAACCGTTGACAGCGATCTCGATGCCCTCAGCCGCCACTCGTACCATCAACGCAATTTCGTCAGCGCTGATGCAATACGGCGGCAGGAAATAGATCACGTTGCCCAATGGGCGCAGCAGCACACCACGCGACAGCGCATGTCGATACACCTTGAGGCCGCGCCGTTCGCGCCAATCGAAGGGTTCGCGAGTGGCTCGATCACGGACCAGTTCCACTGCAGCGATCATGCCGGTCTGGCGCACATCGCCGACACTTGGGTGCGCGCGCAGCGGCTCGATTGCAGCGGCAAGCGTGCTCGATGTGGAGCGATTGCGCGCCAGCCAATCCTCTTCGGCGAACATTTTCAGTACTTCGCAGGCGGCTGCGCAGGCCAGTGGATTACCGGTGTAGCTGTGCGAGTGCAGAAACGCGCGGCGCGTCTGGTACTCGGCATAAAACGCATCGAATACCGCTGGCGTGGTCAGTACCGCGGCCAAGGGCAGGAAGCCGCCGGTGATGCCTTTCGACAGACATAGAAAATCCGGTGTGATGCCGGCTTGCTCGCACGCGAAAAGCGTGCCGGTGCGGCCAAACCCGACCATGATCTCATCGGCGATCAGATGCACGCCGTAACGATCGCATGCCGCACGCGCACGCTTCAAATAACCGGCCGGATACATACGCATTCCGGCAGCGCCCTGCACCAACGGCTCCAGAATCATTGCCGCAATTTCATTGGCGTGCTGTGCCAGCAACTGGTCGAGCGCATCGGCGCATCGGTCTGAATATGCCTGCGCCGACTCGCCCGGCGCGCACTCGTAACTATCCGGTGACGGGACGAAAAATGGCTGCAGCAACAGCGGTGCGTAGGTCTCCCGATACAGTGGCACATCAGTGACCGACAGCGCGCCCAGGGTTTCACCGTGGTAACTGCCACTGAGCGCCACAAATCGGGATTTGCCTTCCACGCCGGCATTGCGCCAGGCATGAAAGCTCATCTTCAGCGCGACTTCGATCGCACTGGAGCCGTTATCGGCGTAAAACACCTTGGTAAGCCCCGGCGGTGCGACCTGCAGCAGGCCCTCAGCAAGGTGCACCGCAGGCTCGTGGGTGAACCCCGCCAGGATGACGTGTTCGAGCCGATCGAGCTGCGCGCGGATCGCGTTGGCGATGCGCGGATGACCGTGGCCGAACAAATTGACCCACCAACTGGAGATCGCATCGAGGTAACGATTGCCGTCCATGTCGGTCAGCCAGGCGCCATGGCCGCTGCGAATGGGAACTATCGGCAGGCTTTCGTGGTCGTGCATTTGTGTGCACGGATGCCAGAGCACACGCAGATCACGTGCCGCAAGTTCGGCATTCATTGGCAGTCCCAGAGGCAAGGTGAGCCAGTATGATTGCCGCGGACACTCACCACTACAACCAGGCAACATCAGCATGCAGTCATCGCGCGCCAGTTCAACCGGCTTCACTCTGATCGAGATCGTGGTGGCAGTCGCGATTCTCGCCATCCTGTCGTCGATCGTTGCGGTCAAGGTCATCGGCAATGTCGGAACCGCGTCGATCGCCAAGGCCAAGACCGATGTGCAGTCGCTGTCGAGCGCACTGAACATCTACAAGCTGCACAATTTCAATTATCCCAGCACCGATCAGGGGCTCCGAGCGCTGGTCGAGAAACCGGGCGGCGAGCCCGAGGCCAGCAACTGGCAGGAAGGCGGCTACATCGAAAGATTGTCGAAAGACCCTTGGAACCGCGATTACCAATTCCTCAGCCCCGGCCAGCACGGTGAGTTCGATATTTATTCACTGGGCAAAGACGGGCAGCTTGGCGGCGAGGGTCCCAACGCCGACATCGGCAACTGGTAAACGTGCACCGCGCCGGCTTCACCTTGATCGAGATGCTGGTGACCTTGGCGATTCTCGCTGTGATCTCGGCAGTACTGCTGTTGTCGACTGCGAGCAGCGGCACCGAGCCGCGACTGCGACTGGAAGTCGAGCGCTTGCAGGCACGCTTGAATCTGGCCTGTGAGCGCGCTGAACTCACCGGCCGCGATATGGGTCTGCACTTGGGCAGTGCAATGTATGGTTTCAGTCAGCGCCGTGGCGACTTGCTCGAAATGCAGACCAAGCCACCGCTGGCGCCGTACAGGCTGCCCAAAGACATGCAGGTCGTGTTGCCCGATGTGAAGCTGGTGCCGGGGCTGACGGAAAAGCCGCTGATGCTGTGTTTTTCCACTGGCGAGCGCACCACGTTGATCGTTACGGTTGAAGCCGGCGCCCGCGACCCACGCTATCGTCTGCTGATCGAAGCCAGCGGTGTTGGGCGCATCCAGCGTCGGCTGCCCGATAACAGCGAGTGGCGCGACTGGCATGCAGGCAAGCGGAACGCACGCGCATGAACCTGCGCCCACGCACCCTGATCGTTCGCGGATTCACCCTGATCGAAGTGCTGGCCGCCCTGGCAGTCATTGCCTTGGCGATGACCGCCCTGCTCGCCTCGTCCGCGCGTCTGGCACAACAGCAACAGCAATTGGAGACCTTGAGTTTTGCCAGCTGGCTGGCAGACACAGTGATGACCGAAACACGACTGAAGGAACCGTTCCCTGGCATCGGCAAGCGCGATGGGCAAGGCAGCGCCGGCAAGTATCGCTTCCGTTGGAGCATGGTGGTGCAGGCCACGCCCGAACCGGCGATACGTCGAATGGACCTGCATGTGTTTCCCGCAAGCGCGCAAAAAGACTCAGCGCCGCTTTACAGCCTGGTCGGATTCGCCGGCAAATGAGCGCCCATCAGCAACGCATCCAGGCGAGCGCTGTCCGCGGCTTTACGTTGATCGAAGTGCTGGTATCGGTATTGATCTTTGCGTTGATGTCGGCGGCGGCCTACGCCGCTATCGACGCCTTGCTGCGCTCCCGACAGGCGCTGTATCAGCGAGCGCAGTCTTTGCAGCAACTGCAAACCGCGATGGGGCGTTTTGAACGCGATCTGCGCCAGGCCATGACCGAGCCCGTACGCGATGCGTATGGCGAAACGCAACCCCTGTTAAGCGGCACCAGCACCAGCGTGGAGCTGACCCGGGCCGGCCTTGCCAATCCGCTCGGGCAAACGCGCGCGCGTTT
>JAWXCG010000207.1:0-11573 GCA_034440555.1 Pseudomonadota bacterium | reverse complement strand
GTAGCTGGTGCTGGACATGTAGCTGGTGCTGGACATGTAGCTGATTCTGCACTCGGGCACCTTGCCCGCCGCGTTGTCGTGAATTCAAGCGCGTCGCGTGTCTGGAGCGCGAGCCTGGGAAACGGTACTCTGGCGCTTGAAGCACCAACCCCTCCAACACAACGACTTGTCTCGATGAAACTTGCCGCTCCCTTTATCCAGCTCCCGTTGCGGTTTGACGCGCAATCCCTCGCGGCTGAAATCGAGGCGTTGGGCGAGTCCTGCTGGATGCCACATCCGCAGGGATTTCCGGGCAACTCGATGTTGCCGCTGATCGCGGTCGATGGGCAGCCCGCGAATGAGAGCTTCGCCGGTGTGATGCGGCCGACACCGCTGCTGCAACGCTGCCATTACCTGATGCAGGCGCTGGGAATGCTCGGTGTTACGCTGGGTCGAACCCGGTTGATGCGGCTCAGCGGACACGCCGAAGTTACCCGTCACGCCGATCAGGGTTATTACTGGGGCGATCGAGTTCGCATCCATATTCCAATCGTGACCCAGCCCACGGTGCGCTTCGAATGTGGTGACGCCCAGGTCAACATGGCTGCTGGCGAGTGCTGGATTTTCGACACGTGGCGGCAGCATCGGGTGTTGAATGATGCCGACGACTCGCGCATCCACCTGGTTGCCGATACGGTCGGCGGCGATCGCTTCTGGGGATTGGTCGGCGCTGGTCGAGACCATAATCAGCGCGCGTTCTCGGGAGAGTGGACTGCACAGAACATTGTTCCCAGCAACGCCGCCGGTGTGCCATTGCTGTTTGAAAGCGTCAACGTGCCGGTAGTGATGACGCCGTGGGAAATCACCTCGCGAATTGGTTTCCTGATCGGTGACGCGGTGCCGCACGCGGCATTGCCGCAGATGCGCCAGGCGGCTGCTCAATTCTGTCGTCACTGGCAGGCGCTATGGGCGGCGTATGGCGAGCGCAGTGAAGGCTGGCCGGTGTATCGACAAGCGATCGATTTGTTCATGCAGCAGGTGAGTCAATTCGCTAGCGCAGTGGTTTTACAGAACGAACTTCTGTTCGCCAGTGCTATGCAAACGCTGGTTGCCAAAGTAGCCGTTACCGGCAGTGCGACTGCCGCAGCAGCGATTTCGGATTACCCCATTGCGCCGGTATCCAGCGATGCGAGTGGCGCGGTAGGTGTTGCTGAGGCAGACCCGCTGTTCGAGCGGCCCATCTTCATTGTCTCATCGCCGCGATCGGGATCCACCCTGCTGTTCGAAACCCTGGCCAGGGCGCCCGGCGTTTACACCATTGGCGGTGAGAGCCACGCGCTGATCGAAGGCATCGCGGAGCTCAGTCCCGCCCGAAACAACCTGGGTTCGAATCGGCTCACCGCGGCCGAAGCAACACCCGCCGTAATCGAGCAGTTGCGGCAACGATTCCAATCTAGCTTGCTCGATCGTGATGGCCAGCGACCCAGCACCGGGCGTCTGCGCATGCTGGAAAAAACCCCAAAGAACTCATTGCGCGTGCCGTTTCTCAACCGGGTTTTTGTTCAGGGCGTGTTTGTATACCTCCATCGAGATCCGCGCGAGGTGATGGGCAGCATGATCGAGGCGTGGCAGTCTGGCCGCTTCTGCACCTATCCGGACTTGCCTGGCTGGCAGGGATTGCCTTGGTCATTGCTATTGACGCCGGGTTGGCAGTCAGTGAGTGGCAAGTCGCTGGGCGAGGTCATTGCGCATCAATGGGAAACCACCACGCGCCTGTTGTTGGACGATCTCGAAGCGCTGCCGCGAGAACGCGTCATAGTCGCGCGCTACGACCGCATCGTTGCCGATCCCAGACGCGAGATCGAGCGCGTTTGTGCGGCACTCGGATTGACCTGGGATCGGCCGATCGATGGGAGCCTGCCGCTTGCACGGCATACCGTATCGCAACCGGGCCCAGACAAATGGCGTCGCCATGCGGCCTTGATCGAACCGCAGCTGCAACGACTGCGCCCCACCATTGAACGCGCCGAGCGCTTTGTTTCAACACCGGGACTCGACCTTGCATCGGTCGATCAAATGGATCGCGGCTGAGGGCCGCAGTCATTGTGTGTGGCTGACGGCGCCAACCGATTTAACCAGCGAAGGTTTGAATAGGTCACCGCTTCGTCCTCGCTGTACATCTTGTCGTTTGTCACTCCCTTGCAGTTTTTTTCGCCGCCTGACTCAGGGGGCTATCCAGGCCACGAACTTGTTAAGAGCTTCCCCTGGAAAGCCGGGCGCTCGCCTCAATCACTCACTGCAATCCGACGCCGCCCCAAGTGAACAAGGACCGGTCCCATTGAACATTCGAACATTCGCTGTGTTGCGCAAGTGGTCGCTGACGCTGTTTGCCTTGACAAGCGCAGATGCGTCAGCGCAAGTGACGGCATTTCGCATGAACGATTTGGATCTACGCGATCCGCATGTTTTCGTGAATTTTATCGGTTGCCGCGATGTGACTGACACGCCCGTTGTGGGATTTTCGGTCAATGGTGAGTTGCAGACAAGCATCCAGACCGACGGCGATACACCGGCCGATGGACTGTTGGATTTATCCAACCTCTTCTTGTTCCAACCGCTCGATCAGAGCGCAACGACGAATCCATTCGATTCCGGCGGCGCGGCGTGTACCGCGCCGTTGGCGTCGACCGCGTGCAGTTCGTTCGCGTCGTCCAGGTTAACTGGAGACGCTACGCTGTCTTCAAGTGCGCCCTGCCTGGAACCGCTTGCGGCAGCCTTGCATGGCTATGTCCCAGGCGTGATCAACACGACCGCGCCTTGCTTCGGCTCGCCTGTCGGCACGATCTCGCTGGATCTCGGCGGCATTGCCGTGCCGCTGCAGGATGCTCAGATTGCCGCAACGTTTGTCGGTAACCCGGCCAGCAACACGGTCAACGGCCTGATGAAGGGATTTCTGCGCGAGAGTGATGCCGACACAGTCATTATTCCCGCAACTTTTCCGCTGATCGGTGGGCTTCCGCTTTCGGAGATTCTGCCCGGCGGCGATCCCCCGGGCCCCGGGGTGAACTGTGCTGCGCACAGCGACATCGACTTGCACAACGACGTACGCGGTTGGTGGTTTTACCTGAACTTCACTGCGCCCAAGGTGCCTCTTGATTTTGATCCATTCGCCAGCGGGTTTGCCCATGGTTTTGAAGATTGAGCGGGAGTAACCGATAGGCCATGATCGAACACGAGTGCTGGGATGACTTCTCGACCAACCCATCGTGCCCGACCATCGCCTACTACGCGTCGACCATGTCCTGTTTCTGCACCTCGACCAGGTATTCGTCGGCGAAATCGATCTTGAATTCCTGCCACATCACCAGCTGATCGGACATTGGGTGCGTACGCCATTGCTTGTAAGAAGTCTTGCCGCGTAGCGCCTCGAAGCGTGGTGCGCCCTGCTCGCGGAAAACGTATTCGTAGAAATCAAAGACGCCGGCGTTCTTGGTCGGCTCGAAGCGGAACTTGTACGAGCCGCAGGCAATCTGGTCGTAGTGCATTTTTTCTCGACATTGGAGCCAGGTACCGACTGCAGCGCTTCTGAGATCGAAAACACACCGTCTTCGATCAGTTTCTGCATGGTCACGTTTTCGCGGCCGAAGATATTGAAGTCGCCGAGTAGCACGATGTTCTCGCCCTTTACCTCGATTCTTTCGCCGCCACGATCAACCGTGTGATGACGCGCACGTTCTTGGTGAGTTTTGTGTGTGGTGGGGCTTCAATCTGATTGCGCTGTCGGCGCAGGGCTGGTGGGCCATCGCATCACCGGTGCTGATGACGGTTCTGCTGCTCAGGGTTTCGGGCGTGGCGTTGCTGGAGAAGGACATCGCCGAGCGACGTCCCGGCTACCGCGACTACATCGTCCGCACGAATGCCTTCTTTCCAGGCAGGCGACGGCAGACAAGCCAGGAAGACGTGGCCACATGATTGTCTTGCACAACGCGCCGGCGTGCGCGACGCCAAAAAATGCTCGGTTGGGCGCCGAACAGATAGATGCCACCGGCTTGGGCAACATAGCCACTCCTTTGCGATCAGATCTAAAAGACAGCGTGAGGCCGAGCTGCGTCAATGCGTTTCCCTCAACAGCAAATCGAAGCAGGATGAAATCAACATGCTGAAATACCTCGCTGCATACGGTGCCATTGCGATAGTGATGCTGGCTGTGGATATCGTCTGGCTCGGTTTCATCGCCAAGCCCTTCTACCGCGACAGCATCGGGCATCTGATGGCAGATCCACCCAACCTGGTGGCGGGCGGCGTGTTCTATCTGCTGTACCCGGTCGGCGTCTTGCTCTTTGCCGTTGCACCCGCAGCCTGGTCCGGGGCGCTGGGACTGGTGCCCTGGTCGCGCGCGGTCTTGGCCGGTGCGCTGTTTGGCTTCTTTTGCTATGCGACCTACGACCTCACCAACCTCGCCACGCTGCGGGGCTGGCCGTTGCGCCTGGTCCTGGTTGATATCGCCTTGGGCACGGGACTCACCGCCGCCGCAGCCGCGGCAGGCCGCTGGGCGCTGGGGCGCATGACGTGAGTCGCGTCAAGGCCCCCGCCTGACCCGCGATGGCGCACTCCAAGCTGGCGCTTTGTGGTGCCATCGGTGGCAACGTCGGCATGGCAGTTACGAAGTTCACCGTCGCCGGCATCACCGGCAGTTCGGCCACTCTGCAAGAAGGCGTGCAATTTGCGTCGGTGCTTAGCGGCCTGCCCACCCAGACTCATGCCCGGCGAGCGGCTGACGAAGATCGTCATGTTGCACGGCAGTGGCTCGGACACCAACAGAATCGCCGCCAGAACGCCCTGGCGACTCAACTCGGTGGGCCAGCGAACAGACGCAAATAGACACGATGCGGATGATGATGGCTTGAATGGTGCACAGATAAACGCCTGCACTTAAAAAACCACGAACGGAGCGCCAACACATGCCTACAGACACCGTCGCCGAACAGCAACTGTGGCCCCTCATCAAGGGCATCAAGTTCGCCATGTTCACCACTCACCACGGTGACAGTCGCCTGCATTCTCGCCCGATGACGACGCAGAATAAGACCATGCCGGACGACAGGCTGTGGTTCTTCATGTCAGTCAAGGGCGACGCAGCGCAGGAGCTTGCGCAGCAGCCACAGGTCAACATCAGCTATGCCGACACGGGCCAGGACATCTACGTTTCGGTGGCGGGTTCAGCCGAGGTGGTTGATGACAAAGCCCAGCGACAGGCGCTGTGGACCAAGTTCGCCCAGGCTTGGTTTCCTGGTGGCGTGGACGATCCGGACCTGGCCTTGGTTCGCGTTACGGTGAGCCACGCGCACTACTGGAACGCGAGCGAAAACAAATTGACCCAGTTGTTGGTGATGGCCAAGGCCGTGTTCAGCGGCGAAAAGCCTGCGCTGGGCGAGTCGGGTGAGGCGTCGCTGGGCAGCGCTTCCAAAACGGGGTGACGTTCACTGCTTAGCGCCGTGCATACGCTGCGTGGTGCTCGCTGCGCTATTGAACAGGCCGGACGAAGCCCGTCGCGCAAGCTTCAACTTTCAGACACCCCAGACCTGCCGGAGCCCATCTGCCTCGCGGCCAGAGGGTTTAATGCCAGCAGGACTCATCCCATGCTTTTCGACAAATTCTCCGCACGCTCGCTACAACTCGCCAATCGCATGGTGATGGCGCCGATGACACGCAACCGGGCGACGACGGCGCACATGCCGGATGCGCTGATGGCGACGTACTATGGCCAGCGAGCGACCGCGGGGCTGATCCTCACCGAGGGTACGGCGCCCAGCCCCAATGGCCTGGGCTACCCGCGCATCCCCGGGCTGTATGACCGGGCCCAGGTGGATGCCTGGAAAGCCGTGACGGCCTCGGTCCACACACCCGGCGGAAAGATCTTCGTGCAGCTGATGCATTGCGGCCGGGTGGGGCATGTGGCCAACCTGCCGGCGGGCGCTGAGGTCCTGGGGCCGGGCACGGTGGTGTGCCCGGGCGAGATGTACACCGACTCGCTCGGCATGCAGCCGCACAGCGCGCCGCGCGCGATGACCGAGGCCGACATCGCTCACGCCGTACAGGAGCACGCGACGTCTGCGAAGCTCGCGCTGGAGGCGGGCTTCGATGGGGTCGAATTGCACGGCGCCAACGGCTACCTGATCGAGCAGTTCCTCAACCCGCTCGTCAATCTGCGCACCGACGGCCATGGCGGCAACATCGAAGGCCGCAACCGCTTGGCGCTGGAGATCGCGCGCGCCGCTGTTACCGCGATTGGCCGCGACAGGGTCGGCATGCGGCTGTCGCCCTATGGCGTGTTCAACGGCACTGGCGAGTTCCCCGACGTTCGGGCGCAGTACATCGCGCTGGCCAATTCGCTTTCCCAACTCGGCCTGCTCTACATCCACCTGGTAGATCACTCGTCCATGGGCGCGCCGCCGGTGCCCGCCGATTTTAAGCTCGAGTTGCGCGCCGCTTTCGACGGTCTATTCATCCTCTCCGGCGGTTTCGACCGCCTCAGCGCCGAGCAGGCCCTGCTCGACCAGCGCGGCGACCTGATCGCCTTCGGCCGCCCGTTCCTGACCAACCCCGACTTAGTTGCGCGGATGCGCGAGGACGCGCCGCTCAACGCCCCGGACATGGCTACTTTCTACCTGCCCGGCGCCAAGGGCTATACCGACTATCCCGCCCTTACGGTTTGATCCACGAACATCAAGAACCGTAAAGGACGACATCCCATGAGCTACCAAAGCATCAACCCCAACACCGGCAAGCTGCTCAAGAGCTTCGAGCACCTGACCGCGGCACAGCTCGAAAAGTCGCTGGCCGCCGCCGACGACTGCTTGCAGACCTGGCGGCACAAGAGCTATGCCGAGCGCGCGGTCATCGTCAACAAGGCGGCCGCAATGATGCACGCCCACGTCGATGACTTCGCCAAGTTCGCGACGCAGGACATGGGCAAGCGCATTGATGAGGCACGCGGCGAGGTGAAGTTCAGCGCCGACATCCTGGCCTACTACGCGAAGCACGCCGAGTCCTTCCTCGCGCCGTCAAAGCTGCAGCCCAAGGTCGGTGAGGCGCACATGGAAAGTTCACCCATCGGCGTACTGTTCTGCGTCGAACCCTGGAACTTCCCGTACTACCAGCTGGCCCGCGTGGCCGGCCCGCAGTTGATGGCTGGCAACGTACTCGTGGTCAAGCATGCCGCTTGCGTGCCGCAATGCGCCATCGCATTCGAGAAGTTGCTGCTCGATGCCGGCCTACCCGTTGGCGCCTACACAAACTTGTTCGTCTCCTACGATCAGTCCGACCACGTGATCGATGACCCGCGCATCAAGGGCGTGGCGCTGACCGGCAGCCTGGCGTCCGGGCGTAAAGTCGCGGCCCGCGCCGGCCAGAACCTGAAGAAGTCCACGATGGAACTGGGCGGCAGCGACGCCTTCATCGTGCTTGACGATGCCGACGTGGACAAGACGATCCCGTGGGCGGTCTGGGGCCGCATGTACAACGCCGGCCAGACCTGCTGCGCGGCCAAGCGCTTCATCGTGCTGGAGGCCGTAGCCGACCAGTTCCTGGCCAAGTTCAGGGCCGCGCTGGAAGCCTTGAAGCCGGGCGACCCGATGGACGAGAAAACCACGCTCGGCCCGCTGTCCACCGAAGCGGCGCTGGTGCAATTGCTGGAGCAGGTGGATGCCGCCGTGAAGGGCGGCGCCACGCTGCTGATGGGCGGCAAGCGCATCGACCGGCCGGGCTGGTTCATACAGACGACGATCCTCACCGACATCAAGCCCGACAACCCGGCCTTCCGCGACGAGTTTTTTGGCCCCGTGGTTTCGTTCTTCCGCGTCAAGGACGAGGCGGCCGCCATCGCCTTGGCCAATGATTCCGACTTCGGCTTGGGCGGCTCGGTGTGGACCAAGGACGAGGCCCGAGGCAAGCGGGTCGCGAGCCAGGTCGATACCGGGATGATGTTCGTCAACAACATCGATTGGTCCGACGCCGACCTGCCTTTCGGCGGCATCAAGAGCTCCGGTTATGGGCGCGAGCTGGGCTACATGGGCATCCAGGAGTTCGTTAACAAGAAGCTGGTACGTACCGGGCACATCGCGGCGCCAATCTGAGCCTCAGGGACACCCGATGACCGCCCCCGAGAACAGAGAAAGGAATAATTTGTGCATGAAAACAACTCCAATAACAATCACACGCTGCGCTCATCAGCGGGTCAAGATGGTGTGATAGGTGCGCGGCGATTGGTGCAGTGGTGGTGACGGTCGCGGTCAGAGGTCGCCACACCGGACAGCGTCATCGAGATGCAAGAGCGTCCGCGCACAGTGCAGACCCAGCGTCGCTTACTGGGTCCGACCTGTGGTCGGACGCCGTCGGAAAAAGATTCTTCGCATCAAACCGCTGCTCCAACTTCGCGTCAGGCGATCAAGTACAGGGGCGATAGTTGGAATAGATATGGCCGTGGCTGGCGATACAGGCCAAATGCGCAACGAAGGCACTCGCACATGTTGATTCTGTCGAAGCGGATGTGGTGTAGGACGGCGTTATGGTCGCGGTCCAGTTGTTTGCTGCGTTGCCCGGAATAATGACGATGCTTTGGTACGTGCGTGCCGTAGACGTCGGCCGCGGCGGATCGCTGGGTCCGATCGGGCCGCACTGAATACGTATGCAACACATTGTTACATTCGGAGTGGCGCTCTAGTCTGCTTTTGCCGAATGCACTGGTCGTGCGAGCCAGTTGAGAAGAAGCGATCGCAACGATCGCTCGACTTCAAGCCGATAGCTGCTTGGGCAACAATGGAGCGTCCATCGGTCGCTCCTCCATCAAGAAGTTAATCGGACTTGGGAGGGTTTGATGAAACATTTCTCTGTGACTTGGTGCGCGTGCGCGCAGCGTTTTTCCACGATGATTGCTGCCGGCATAGCGCTATCCGCTGCGCTGAGCGTGATGAATGCGGCTAACGCGCAGGCGCTGCGCCCTGGTTACAACCGTGATGTGATCTACCAGGTGTTCGTCGATCGTTTCTTTGACGGCAGCAGCCTCAACAACTACCCGGCCGATCCGCTGTTCGATGCATCCGGTGCCAATCTGCAGAAGTACCTGGGCGGTGATTTCCAGGGGCTGACCGCGAAAATGACTTACATGAAAAACATGGGCATCACTGCGATCTGGGTGACATCGCCGCTGGACAATCGCAATCTGCTGGCCGTCGGCGGTTCGGTCGCGCCCTATCACGGCTACGAAATGCGCGACACGCAGCGGCCTGACGAACACTTCACCACCAGTGGCCAAAGCTGGCAACCGTTCGACGATTTCGTCACCGCGGCACATAACAGCGGCATCAAGGTGATTGTGGACTTTGCACCCAATCATTCCAATATTCGCAACTCGGGCGATGACGGCAGCCTGTCGCTGAATGGTGTGCTGCAGGCCACCTATGCCAGCAACCCCGGCGGCTTCTTCCAGACCGGCATGAACATGGGCGGCGCGCAATGGGATTCGCCGTATGAAACTCAGTATTTCACTATCTACGATCTGTCCGATCTGAACCAGCAGAATGCAAGCGTCGATTCGTTGCTCAAAGGGGCAGTGACCAATCTGCAAAACCATGGCGTCGACGGATTTCGCATTGACGCCACCAAGCACGTCAACTGGGGCTGGCAATACAGCCTTGCCAATACCATCTACAGCAACAAAAGCAGTTTCGTCTTCGGCGAGTGGGTAGCTGACGACAGCAACAATCCGCTCTACAAGGACATGGTGAAGTTCAGCAACAAAAGCGGTATTGCCGAACTCAACTTCCCGCTGTTCACCACCATCAATAGTGTGTTCGGGCAGGGCGGCGCATTCACCAATCTCAACAACGTCATTACCCAGCAGCAAACCGATTTTGCCTACCAGAACGACCTGGTCAATTTCGTCGACAACCACGACCGCAAGCGCTTTCTCACTGTCGATACCAGTGCCGACGATCGAAAGCACCTGGAAGCAGCATTGGCATTCGTGCTGACGGCGCGCGGCATTCCATGCATCTACTACGGCAGCGAGCAGTATCTCGAAGGCGGTGACGATCCCGACAACCGCCGCAAGATGCCGGCCTTCAGCGAAACCACAACCGCGTTCAACTTGATCAAGAATCTGTCGACGCTGCGCAAGAACAACGAGGCGCTGGGCTACGGCTCGATCACACAACGCTGGATAAGCAACGATGTGTATATCTATGAGCGCAAGTTCTATAACAGCGTTGTAGTGGTCGCGATCAACAAGAGCGCAGTCGTCCAGAACATCACCAATCTGGTGACCTCTTTGCCGACAGCGACCTATACCGACTACCTGGCCAATCTGCTCGCCGGTGTAGCGCTGACCGCGACCACGGTCAACGGCAGCGGATACAACACCGCCAATTTCTCGCTGCCGGCAAACAGCGTGTCGGTGTGGCAGCGCGATCCGGCGACGTCATCGCCACAATTGGGCAACCTGACGCCGACCGCGGCGCAGCCCGGCGTCAAGGTGATCATCTCCGGACAGGGCTTCGGTGCCGCAACTGGCACGGTCAAATTCGCCGCGACCAATGCCGCGATCACCAGTTGGAGCGATCAGCAAATCGTCGCCACGGTTCCGAACGTCGGCCAGGGCGTGCACGCGGTGACAGTGACCCGATCCGGCAGTGCTACTGCCTCGAACGCATTCAACTTCACTGCGTACCAGGCAAAGCTTATTCCGGTGACGTTTACCGTCAATAATGCATCACCGACCAATCCTGGCGACAATATCTACGTCACCGGCAATACCGTTGAGCTGAGCAACTGGGCATCCACAACACAAAATGCCGTGGGCGCCATGCTTACAACTGCTGGTACCTATCCCAACTGGTGGTTGAACGTCAGCGTGCCGGCCGGAACGACGATCCAGTACAAGTTCATCAAGATCCAGGGCAATGGCACCGTCACCTGGGAAAACGGTGCGAACCATAGCTACACGGTGCCTGCTTCTGGCGTCGGATCGGTCAACGTCAACTGGCAGTATTGAGACCGGCACCCGGTTAGTTCTCCGAGTTAGCGGCTGCGCAAAGCGTCCGACCACAGGTCGGACCCACCAATCTGCAGTGGGTCCGTGTTGTGCGCGGACGCTCTTGACCAAGCCCACCTGATAGACCTGGGTCCGCGCTGTGCGCGGCGGTCTGCTGAAAAAACTGGGCAGGAGCGCCGAGGCCCGTGCGCAATTCCAGCGCGCTGCCAGCCTCAAGCGCACTGCGCGCGAGCGTGATCTGTTGCTGGCGCGTGCAGCGGCTTGCGGCGTCGCTGAGCACTGAACAGGGTGCATTGCGCAACTCGCGGGTATGCATCGCGCCAACACCGCGGCCCATTGAACGCGGCGCCCAGCCTATGCCGGCGTCGCCAATCGCAGCAGCCGCCGCGCGCACGCGTTTAACGCAGTGGCCAGTTCAACGGGCGCACGAATCCTGAAATCAAACGGCAGTCGCGACAATTCGCGCGCGAACCAGTCGAGGTCATCGGCCTGTGCGTGCAAGAGCACGCCATCGACCTGTGCTTCCAACAGCCCGAGGGCGGGG
>JAWXCG010000206.1:0-8646 GCA_034440555.1 Pseudomonadota bacterium | reverse complement strand
CGCAGGTTTTGACCAGCTCCGCTGTTGAGAGCGGGGGTTTGGCAAGCAATAAGCAGTGTGGCGAAGACGAAGTGGTGACTTATTCAGACCTTCCTTAGTCACGGTTTTATTGGATTGCGCTGCGCGGTACACCTCATCGCATTGCAAGCAGGGTCTGCGCGCAAAGCGCTCTCCGGATATTCCGATCTTGGGTACCGCTTCGCGGAACCCAGCCTGCGTCCTGGCTGTGTCGCGGCGTGCTGGAGATTCAAAGCGCGAGGGTCAAGCCCCGCGCCAACAGCCTTCTTGCTGCTGTAGATGTGGAACCTGCCCCGCATCCTGAGCGTAAGGACGGGCCAGTTTCCCGTGTGAGACAGTGACGTCCAACTATATGTGTTTGGGCTCCACCCCTAAGTCAACCGTCTCGGCTTTGATCGACTGGGGCAGGGCCGGCCCTTCGCATACTGCAACCGACATGGCCGCGACACGCAACCTGGCACCGAACAGTTGCAGCCTGATGCCGGAAGGTGTCGGACACTTTCCCGAACTCGAAGCCAGTGTGCGCTTTGTCGAGGCGTTGGACGAATTCGCAGGTCGACCTCAAAACCTCCATCAGCTCACGCGAGGTAATTCAGCACATTAACGCAACGGCAAATTCCCCAAAATGTACGCGCTCGGTAGGCTTCTGGATGGCGCTGTTAATGGCGCTTTTGCAACTGATCAACGCAGCGCGCGTTCAGCGATCCTGTCGCGTTCGCCACGTACCTGGGACTGCCGCTGGTGAATTCGGCTGATACCGGTTTTGTGGCGGTGTTCGGATTGCGCGCGCTGTTTCTGGCCGTATTTGTTGCCACGCTGCTGTTCACGCGGCAGATTCGCGTGCTCAGTCAGATGGCATTGGTCGCCGTCATCATTCCGATTGGTGATGTGCTGCTGGTTTCGAATGCCGACGCGCCCACTGCGACCATCGTACGTCATGCGGTGATTGGTTTGTAGCTGTTGGCGACGTGGTTTTTCCTTCGGCGCTGCACCGAGGCCGCGACCCATGCCGGCGCTGGTGATGTAGCCCGAGCCTAACCAGAGAATCGCCACCTCGGCAGCGCCCGCGCGCTGCGCTCGGCTTGCATTTCTTGATCGCCAACGCCAATTTATTGACGCCAGGCACGCACGCTACCGTCAACTTGCGGCACTCTATGGCGGTATTAGGTCCTGCGGAAGCGGGGCGGCAATCCCTGGCTTGTTGAGGACATCCCATGGCACCACCACGAATCGCTGGCCAGCGCGGGTTCGCACTGGCGTTATTTCTATTGATGAGTATTGCTGCCGACGCACAGATTGCCCCGCCGGATCTCACCCTGCAGACCGTGGTGATGGGTCTGTCAGAACCACTGTCAATCCGCAACGCTGGCGACGGCAGCAACCGGCTGTTTATCGCCGGCCGGCGCGGGCGCATCAGCGTGTTGTTGCCGGGGGCGTCGGCGCCGCTGGTCACGCCTTTTCTCAATTTGCCGCAATGCGGCGCCACGCCAGTGCCGCACTGCGTGCGAACGGATTACGAGAACGGATTGCTTGGGCTCGCGTTCCATCCGCAGTATGCAGCAAATGGATACGTCTACATCAACTACAACGACCTCAATGACGACACCGTCATTGCACGTCTGCAGGTGTCGGCCGGCGATACCAATCAGCTTGATGTCACCACGATCACGACCGTTTTGCGCATTGATCTGGGATATCGTTTTCACCGCGGTGGCGATCTTGCGTTTGGTCCGGACGGATATCTCTATATCCCGATGGGCGACGGGTCCGATCAGGGCGATCCTTGTCGACGTGGACAGACGCTGACCCCAGCGCAGCTGATGAGCAACGACAGCCGCAGTGGTGATTGCCCGTCCGACAGCAACTTTACCGGTATCGACGCCAATCCAGATTCGCGCGCTTTGTTGTCGAAAGTCATTCGCATTGATGTTGACCAGGTTACCGCCGCAGGCGAAAACGAGCTGTGCGCAGACAATAGCGACGGCTCGGCGCTGTATGCTATTCCGGCGAGCAATCCTCACGCCGGTGGCAATGGTGTCGCCGGTGCCTGCGACGAAACGCTCAGTCACGGCTGGCGCAATCCATTCCGCTTCAGCATCGATCGGGTGACCGGCGAAATGTTTTTAGGCGATGTCGGCTGGAGCGCACAGGAAGAAATATCGCTCGACCGCATTGATGCCATCGGCACGCGTGACTATGGCTGGAGCAATTGCGAAGGCACCAACCCGATCCATGGCACGTGCGCCACCAGCGTCGCGCCGATATTTTCCTATGCGCGCAACACCGGGCACGGCAGTTCAGTCACCGGTGGTTATGTTTATCGTGGTGCCATTTCTGCATTGCAGGGTGTCTATATCTTCGGCGATTTTACCTCTGGCCGCGTGTTCTTTCTGCTGCGCCCAACACCGCCGGCAACCACGTGGAACTTCAGTCTTTGGCAGGATACGCCGGCGCTGATTGCTGGCTTTGGCGAAGACGAGAACGGCGAACTTTACCTGGTGGATTTCCAGGGCAAGGTGTTGCGTTTTCACTCCAGCCAAGTCGAAGTGCCATTCGCAAACAGCTTCGAACAGTAAATCATCCAGACCTGAGCCACCAAAATCGGGATCATTTTGCTGACTGCGTCCGTACGATGGGCCTGACTCAGGTTCGCTCCAAGGTCACCAGACTGCGCCTGGATCGCTGCAGCTGCAGTTGCCATCGAGCTCAAATGCTTCCGATGATTCGGCGTGACGTGTCCCTCTACCCTGTTGCTGCTGCACTCACGCCGATTTGCATCGGGCCGGGAGACGCCAGGCATGATCGGGCGCTCCGGCGCCGGCTCGCGGCTGGGTCGCCTGCGCTTGCTCGTTGCAAAAGACCGACTACTGGCGTTCATTTCGCTCGAGAACGATGCGAGAATCGGCCATGTTGAAGGGAATCCGCCGCACTGGGTTGGCTGCGAAACTTGCCGCGTGCTGCTACGCCTTGGCTCTGATCCTGGTCCTTCCTCCGTTGCATGCACAACCGAGCGCACAAACCGCGCGCTTTCGCAGCCTGACCGATGTCGATGGCTTGTCGCAGATGAGCGCCATGGCGATGGTGCAGGATCGAGAAGGATTCCTCTGGGTGGGCACGCAGGTCGGACTGAATCGTTACGACGGTACCAAGATGCGCGTCTTTATTCGCGAGCGCGATCATCCGCGATCCATCTCCGAGCACTACGTTTCCAGTTTGCTCAGCGCGGCCGATGGTAGCTTGTGGATCGGAACACTCAATGGGCTGAATCGGTTCGACCCGGCGAGCGAGCAATTCGAGACCTTCCTGCCGCTGGCAGGCGATGCCAGCAGCCTGGCGCAGCAGAAAATCAACACCTTGCTGTTCGACGCAGACGGCGTGCTATGGATCGGCAGCGACGGCGGCCTGTCGCGCTATCAAGCGGCACGACGCAATTTCGATAACTTCGGCGCAGACTTGGCGGACCCGCGCGTGCTGGCATTGGCGCCGGATGGCAGCGGCGGATTCTGGGTCGGCACTGCTGCAGGTCTACTGCGTTTCGATGTGACGCAGCAGCGTTTTTCGCCAGTGCTTGTGGCGGCTCCAACGAGCGCGTCGCTGCGTGATTCTATTCAGGCGCTACGACTTGATCGCAGCGGCGAATTATGGATCGGCACCAAGAACTCGGGCTTGTTGCGATTGTCTCCGCGCAGCGGCGCGCTTGTGCAGTGGCGCCATGATCCAGCCAATGCAAGATCGATTTCCCACAACCGGGTTTATGCACTGCTGGAAGATCGGTCCGGGCTTTTGTGGATCGGCACCGAGGCCGGCGCCGACCTGATGCTGGACCGCAGCGGCGCGCAGCCACACTTCGATCGTTTTAAGCATCAGCCGCAGTTGACCAGCAGCATTGGCAGTGGCCGCGTGGTCAGTCTGATTCAGGACAAAGCCGGTGACCTCTGGTTTGGTACCTGGTCGGGCGGGGCAAGTCTGCTGAGTGCGGTGCGTAGTCGCTTTCTGAGCTTCGAGGCCAACTCGGTTGATCCACACGCACTGGATGCTGCAGAAATCGTCAACATGACCAATGCCGGCCCCGAACAGATCTGGCTGGGCACGCGCCGTGGCCTGTTCCTGTTCGATGCCACGACGTACCGACTGAAGGCAATTCCGGCAACTAGCGGCATGCTGGTTTATGCGGTGGCTCGGTACGGCGCTGAGCTGCTGCTCGGAACGGATCAGGGCATCTTCCGCTATGACCCCGCCACCCAATCTGTGCAGCGCGCCGTGGTGTCGGTCGAAGTCGGGCGTCCATTTGTCGATTTCATCGTGGTCGAACCCGACCGGATATGGGTCAGTACGCGGGATGCCGATCTGTTTGTGCTCGATCGCACGCTTGGCAGCTTGCTTGCCCACCATGTGCTGGCGACGCGCGCGCACTTCACTGAGACGTTTGATGCAACCACGCGGCTGTTTGGAACCGACAAGGGTCTGTACTGGTTTTCCAGTGACGGACTGATTGTGAAGCAACGTCTTCGCGCCGATCCACAGGATGCTGACGCCTTGCAATCGGATACCTGTCATGGATTTCTACGTGCTTCCGACGGCGCCGCCTGGCTGGCGACCGGTGCTGGCCTGCATCGAATGTTCCTCTCAGATTCTGTCAACTTGACCGGGGCGCGTTTCGAATTGTTTCCTCGTTCCGGTGGCGCCAGCAGCAACGCCATCAAGAGTGTGATTGAAGATCGCAACGGTCGACTGTGGATGAGCAGCAATGCCGGCATCGCCCGTTTCGATCCAGGGACTTCGCAGTTCACGTCGTACGGGGAAGCCGATGGCGCAATCGACCGCGGCTATTACGCTTTCGTGCATACCACTACCGCCGCCGGCCAGATCGCGTTCGGAGGCGCATCGGGCTTTACCGTGTTCGATCCGGAAAAAGTGAGCGGCTTGCCGCCGCCACCGCTGCCGCTGCTGACCGAAATAGAACTCGACGATCACGCGCTGCAATTGAGTAGCCTGGACGCTCGGTCGCCTTTGATCAATGCCCTGCATCGCACCACACAACTCACTATCCCGGCGGGGCAAGCCCGCAGTTTGAGTCTTGCCTTTGCGGCACCCTATTTTGCCGCACCAGAGCAATTGCGTTTCGCATATCGCATGGATGGATTCAACCCGGACTGGATCAACGCCGAGGCAAAACGGCGCGTGGCCACGTACACCAATCTGGCACCAGGCGACTATCGATTCCGGTTGCGCGCGCGCACAGCAGACGCACCTTGGGGCACTGCCGAAACGCAACTGGCGATTACCATTCAGCCGTTCTGGTGGCAGACCACATGGGCGCGCCTGTTGGGTATTGCTGCGCTGATCGCCGCGGTCGCCGGCCTGTTCTACGCGCGTCTGCACCTGCTGGCGCAACGCCAGAAGCTGCTCGCCGAACAAGTGGCCGAGCGTACGGCGGATATTCTGAAACTCGGCGAAGTTGGCCAGGAGCTGACTGCGACGCTCAATTTCGAGCAGGCGGCGGATCGCGTTTATCGACAGGTGCGCGCGCGACTGGACGCGCATGTATTTCTCATCGCCATTTATCGCGAAGCCAGCCAACTGATCGAGCTTGAGTATCTGATTGAGGGCGACGTGCGTCGCGCCAATCTGGAGTATTCAATGAGCGAGCAGGGGCGGCCAGCAGTCTGGTGTGTGCGTGAGTGTCGCGAATTGGTCACCGCCACGAACCAGCAATTGGCCGACTACGTCAAGCACCCCTTGCCAGCAAAGCAGGGGCAGACGATGGAGTCGGTGGTTTATCTGCCCCTGCGCATTGAGCAGCGAGTGATCGGCTGTCTGTCGGTGCAAAGCCCGCGGCCGCATGCTTACTCGTCGGCGCACCTGGAATTTCTGCGTGCCCTCGCCAGCTACACCGCCATTGCGTTGGACAACGCCGACAATTACCGCCGTCTGGACCAAGCTGCGGCACAGACGCGCGAAGCCATGGCCAGCATGCACAGTGCACACCTCGCGTTGGAGGCGGCGTATGGTCGCATTGAGCAATTAAGCCAGACCGATACGCTCACCGGGCTGGGCAATCGACGCTCGTTGGAACGTCGACTGCCGCAGTTGCTAGGCACTGCCCAAGGCGGTCACCGTCTGGCGTTTCTATTGATCGATATTGATCGCTTCAAATCGATCAATGACGAGCACGGTCATGCCAGTGGCGATCAGGCATTGAGTTCGATGGGCGAGTTGCTCAGGACCCACTTCGACGATCAGGATATCGTGGTGCGCTGGGGCGGCGAGGAGTTCCTTGTGGTCGCGGCCGCGGCGGATGAAACCGACGCATTGCGCATTGCCGAGCGTCTGCGCAAGGACATTGCCGATAATTCGGTGAAGATCGATGGCGGCAAGATCCTGGGCTGCACCGCCTCGATCGGGTTCGCCTGCTATCCATTCGATCCAAAGCTGCCGCAGCGACTGGATTGGGAACGTGTGATTGAAATCGCCGACAGTGCGCTT
Organism: Pseudomonadota bacterium; assembly: GCA_034440555.1. Lineage (GTDB taxonomy): Bacteria > Pseudomonadota > Gammaproteobacteria > Xanthomonadales > Ahniellaceae > 0-14-3-00-62-12. The sequence continues at coordinate 2,142 of JAWXCG010000206.1, read as the reverse complement.
TATGCCGCCAAACGCGCAGGACGCAATCTGGTTTTTGGCTTCCGCTGCACCGGCATTCTGGGTGCGGATTTCGAAGCGCGACTTCGGCGCGGTCCCGATGAACTGTGCAAAGCCGGTGTGCTTGAGCAGCTTTTTGTCCGCGCGGCGCGTTAGCGTGGACGCAGTATCAACAGTTACGCATCGCACACAGCCGAAGCACTCGGTGAATCTCAAGCGCAGGGCCGATGCGCCGTACGCGATCGACAACGGCGACACCAAGATCAGTCGATAATGTAATCGTCACCACGCCGATACGCAGTGCGTCGTCGATAGGCCCAAGACGACCCAACCCATAGCGCGATGTTGCGGCCTTGCGCATTCAGATACCAGCTGCGACATCCACCCGCCCACGCGGTGCGTGGGAATGCCTGGTCGATATGTTGCATGAAGCGCGCCTCCGCGGCGGCTGTCGCTTCAATGCGCGTGCTGCCGTCGACGCGCATTTGGCGCAGATGGCGCGAGATATGGCGAACCTGGCTTTCGATCATGTACAGCACAGAATTGTGGCCGAGCGCGGTGTTCGGGCCGAGCACGAAGAACAAATTCGGAAAGCCCGGCACCGCCATGCCATTGGCAGTGCGCGGTCGATCGGCCCAGTATGCGGCCAGTGATTGTCCGCCTTCGCCCAGCACGTCGACGCTTGCGAGCACGTCCATCGGGCGAAAGCCGGTCGCGTAGACCAACACATCGAGTTCGATCAAACGACCATCGGACAGACGCACACCGCCGGGCTCGATCGCGGCGATGCTCATGGTTTCCAGACATACATGATCGCGTGTCAGTGCCGGATAGAAGTCACTCGACATGGCGATGCGCTTGCAGCCGATCGGGTAATCTGCCTGCAGAGAAGCACGCATCGCCACATCGCCAACCTGCTTGCGCAGGTGCCACCGTGCAATGGCTTTGACCCAGAACGCGGTGCGCGGTTTCAACAAGGCCAGCGACATACTTTCCAACAGTACGTAGAGCATCCCGCGCAACGCTAAACGTAGCGGAGGAAAAACGCCAAAAGCGCTTTGCAGCAAACGCGGAATCGCGAAATCTGGCCTGGGCAACACCCATACCGGTGTGCGCTGGAATACGTGCAGTGACGCCGCCGTCTGCGCGAGTTCTGGAATCAGTTGCAGCGCACTGGTTCCGGTGCCGATCACGCCGACGCGGTTGCCCCCAAACTTGATCTCCTGGCGCCAGCGCGCGCTATGGCATTGGGCGCCGGTAAACGTGTCGCGACCGGGGATATCCGGCCAACTGGGAACATGCAATCCGCCCATGGCGGCGACCACAACACGTGCGTCGATGCATTCGCCGCCTGCGTTTTGCACGCGCCAATTCCGCGCGCCTGCATTCCATCTCATCGAACGCAACGTCCAGCCGAAGCGGATACGTTGCCGCGCACGCCAGCCGGCGCTCAGGGTTTCCATGTGCGCGCGTATCTCGCCCTGCCGTGGAAACAGACGTGACCAATAGGGATTGGGTGCGAATGACAGCGAATACAGGTGCGAGGGCACATCACAGGCCGCGCCCGGGTAAATGTTGTCGCGCCAAGTGCCGCCGACGGAATCGGCTTTCTCGACGATCAGGCAATCAACGCCGCCGAGTTCATCAAGCGCGTGCGCCATCGCCAGCCCGCCGAAGCCGGCGCCGATGATCAGCACATCGATGGATTTCACTGTGTTTGGCTCGTCGTTCACGCGATTGCATCAGCAAGAATTGAACAGGCACTAGCGTACCTCGACGCGACATGCGCGCCGAACAGCGCACCCGGGCGCCGCATTGCGTCGATACGCACCGGCGAAACAGAGGTCAGCGTAGAATGGCACTTACTTGAGGCTGTAGAGCCGGTGTGGGAGGCCTGGTCAGGCCGACCGTGCCGTCCGGGGCACCGCGAAGATTGAAGTTCTGAGGGTATTTGTCGCGCGTTCCTGTGCTCCCACAATTTTAAGTAAGTACCATTCGGGTCAAGGTACTAATAACAACCACCTAGGGAAGGTCTGAATAAGTCTGCACTTCGTCTTCGCCACACTGCTTATTGCTTGCCAAACCCCCGCTCTCAACAGCGGAGCTGGTCAAAACCTGCGGTTTTTCGCCCCCTGACTCAGGGGG
>JAWXCG010000205.1:0-4165 GCA_034440555.1 Pseudomonadota bacterium | reverse complement strand
GCGTGCGCACGCGAACACGCTAAGTTGTGCGCTCCGCAGTGAGTCGTGTCCGGTATGCCGGGCGCGACCAAAGGCCAGAGGAGTCGCCATGTTCGGTCGCTTGATGAATGTATTTCGAGGGTTTTTAGCTCTGTTCGTAAAGGACATGGAGAAGAAGAACCCGGAAGGGCTGCTGGAACTGGAACAGGAGAATCTGCGCAAGCAAGTCGGCAACTACAATCAGGGTCTGGCCGCCCACGCTGGTCTGGCCGAGCGGCTGATGGGGCAGGTGCGCAGACTGGAATCCGAAGAAACCGAAGTGCGCGCGCGAACCACAGCGCATTTGCGCGCGGGCAATAAAGAGGCTGCGGGGCAGCACGCGCTGCGACTCCAGACAGTTACGCGCGAACTCGCCGAGAATCGCCGCCAGATGGAGCAGGCCGAGTCGACCTACCAGAATCTGGTGCGCGCCCGCGATGTAGCCGTACAGGCTGCGCGCGCCAAGATCGAAGGCCTGAAAGGCGCGATCAACGATATGAAGATGAAAACCGCCATGGCCGAGATGAATGAGATGGCAGCGGGCATGATTGGTTCGATCGGGGGTTCAGGCGATACGCTCAACCGGCTGCACGAGATGGTCGAGGAAGAACGCAACAAGGCCGCTGGCCGCGCGCGCGTTGCTCGCGATTCGTTGGACATGACCGACGTCAATCTCAAGGAATCCGAACAGAAAGCACTGGCTGATCAAGCGCTCGCCGATTTTGCGGCGGCTGAAGGCATCAGCCTGGGTGGAGAGGCGCTCCCGGTAGCGGGCGCGCGCACCATGGGTGCGGCCAGCGAAAGCAAACCGGCATCCGAATCGCAGGGCTAATCGATGGCACTGGAAAGCGAAGCGCCGGCATGGGTGCGGGAGCTAACGCTCGCTTACGAAAGCGGCGCGCACGGGCAGTTCGTGCTGTACGGCAATGTCGCCGATCGCTTTCCGTTGAAGGGCCGGCTGGTCAGTCTTACCGCCTATCTGGACACTCAGTTGCTGTCCGGGTTCGCGCTCGTGTTTCTTTACGATCCGGGCAATGGCCTGAGCGTGGTGCGCGCCAGTGAGGCGTTCCAGCAATGGCCCGGTGCCAGCGCAGTGGGTACCGCGACTCGCGAACCGCGTGCCGCGGTAGAGCTGATCACCCGCTATCTGCGCTACCGCGCCAACCTTAGCGCAATGGGCCGCGGGATCGTTGAACCCATGGCCTGCATTCTGCGTGGCGCTGATCAAATCCTCCCGGCCAGTCGCCAAGGTGATTTCGAAACTGCGAGCCTTGCCAGTCTGGTGCGTGACTGGGCCGCGGAACCACCGTTCACCGACATTCCGTTCGCCAGTGTGCTGATCGCCGACAATCTAAATGATCTGCATCCGCAGGTCGCCGGCAATCCGCGCGTGGCCAAAGTGCGCGTGCCGCTACCGGATGCTGCAGTACTTGAGCGGGCGCTGGCGCAGATGCGATTGGACCATCCCAAAGCGTTTGCTGACGAGGACCCACATCAGACTGCGAGCCTGCTCACCGGCGTCAGCATCAGTGCGTTGAACAGCCTGATTCGCATTCGCGAGCACGAAGGCAGGGCACTGACCGCGGCCGACTGGATTGCAACCAAGAAACAGATGGTCGAAGGCGATTCCAGCGGCCTGGTCGAGTTCATCGATTCGAAAAAAACGCTGGAGGACTATCACGCCCAGGCGGCACTGAAGATCTGGTTGCGTCAGGACATGGCGCTGTGGCGCGCATCCGATCTGCGGGCATTGCCGATGGGTTACATTTTTTGTGGCCCGGTCGGCACCGGAAAAACCTATCTGGTGGAGTGTCTCGCTGGCGAAGCCGGTGTGCCGGTGGTCAAGTTGAAAAATTTCCGCGATCGCTGGGTCGGTTCCAGCGAAGGTAACCTGGAAAAGATCTTTCGGCTGATCCGTGCGCTGGGCCGCTGCATCGTGTTCATTGACGAGGCCGACCAGACGCTAGGCAAACGCGACGCGGGCAACGGTGACAGCGGATTGTCGGGACGCCTTTATTCGATGATCGCGCAGGAAATGAGTGACGGTTCAAACCGGGGTCGGCTGATCTGGATTCTGGCGTCCTCGCGTCCCGATCTGATCGAAGTGGATCTGAAGCGTCCGGGTCGCATTGACGTCAAAATTCCGCTGCTGCCAACCACCACGCATGCCGAAAGCGCTGCGCTGCTCAATGCCCTGCTCAAACGGCTGGATATCGCCCCGGGCGTAGAGGCAATGCAGACGCTCTCGCTGCCGGTATTGTTGACGCCGGGCGCTGCCGAGGCGCTCGCGGTAAAAGTATACCGACAGGTGCGAACGACTTCGGCCACGCCGATCGCAGCGCTGACCGAGTGCTTGATCGGCTATCAACCACCGGTGGCTCCCGCGGTGTTGGAGCAGCAAATGCGTATTGCGATCCGTGAAGCGACGGACATGCACTTCGTGCCGGAGTCACTACGTCATCTGGCCGCAGAGGGTGGCGTGCCGTGACGTGCTGCCGTGTCGTGATTCGCTTCAATGGTGCGCATGCAGGGTCTGCCGCGAATTTCTGTGGCAAGAGAACGCCGCCGTGAGCGCCAAGCCTTCCTATTTGATGGCCGCCTTCAATGCGCGACCGTTCGACATGCCCGTTCCACCTAATTGGTTTGGGTTGGCAACGTTTGCTCTGCTCGGATTTTTTCTAACCCCCGGCTTCTGGCTTCTCGGTGCTGGTCTGGAGGTGGCCTATCTGTCGGCATTGGCCGGGAGCCAACGCTTTCGCAATGTGGTCGACGCTGGCGCCATGCAAAAGCAGCAAATCGAAGACCCGGTAGATCGCCGCTACCGTGAGTTTCTAGACAAAATCAGCCTGTCCGAGCAACGCCGTCACCAGCAGGTTGAAGCCCGGGCACGCGAGATTTTGACCACGCTGAAATCATCGCCAATGATGTCCACCCACGCCGACAGTCTGGAACAGTTGGTCTGGTTGCACCTGCGCCTGCTCGGCGCGCGCCAGGCGATCGCGCGCGTCGTGCAGACCGCGCAACAAGAACGTGCCCAGCTGGCCAGTCAGGAAGAGCAAATCATCAAGCGCCTGCAAGCAACTGATCTCAGCGCTGAGTTGCGTCGCAGTCTGGAGCAACAGGTCGCGGTGATCGATCAGCGTCAGGAGGCGCACCTCAACGCGGATCGTCGGCTTGAGCATGTCGAGGCCGAGCTTAGTCGTATCGATCAACAGATTTCATTGATTCGCGAACAGGCGCTGCTGGCAACTGACGAAGGCAGCATCGGCAGTTCACTGGATGCACTGGCCGCATCGTTCAACGAAGCCAATCGCTGGCTCAACAATCAGCGCGACCTACTCGGCGTTTTTGAAACCACCGATTATCAACGCCTGCCGCAACGAGTGCTCAGCGACAGCGCTCGCCCCCCAGTCTTGAAGCAAGGAGAAAGCTCATGAACAAAGACGCAAGAAACAGCTCGATGCTTCGTGTTCGGCAGCGTGGCAGCGGCACCGGCAAGTTCATCACCTTCTTATTGGTTGTCGGGCTGCTCGGTATGGGTGGCTGGCTGGCACTGCGCGATATGAAGAAGACGCAGGAGCCAGGCGCGGCTGACGCAACGCCGACCAGCGTTGTGAAAACCGACGCCACCGTAGTCGACAGCGATGCACCGACACCGATCGAGCCGGTGGATGGCACGCCGCAGTTGGAAGCGGCTGCGCCTTACCTACCCAAAGACAACATCATCGACGTCGATATCAGCGAATACGCTGGCTATGCCGGACTGATTGTAGCCAACGGCGGGCTGGCGCCCAATCCGGATTCGTTCTTTGCCAAAAATTACGGATTTCAGGTACGCCTCGCGCTGAACGAAGAAGAAGGCTGGTCGAAGCTCAACAACGGCCGCATCGCCGCTTCGGTCACTACTGCCGACGTGCTGGCGGTACTCGGTCGGCAATTCGAAATAGTGGTTCCGGCGCAGATCGGTTTCTCGCGCGGCGCTGACATGGTCGTGGTCGATGCTGGCATCAGCAGCATCAATCAGCTCAAGGACAAAGTGCTGGCGGCGTCGCAGTTCAATGAGAGCGAATTTTTCATCCGTTACCTAGCCTCCGAAGCGGGCGTGCCGGTCAAGGTGCTGCGCGATCTGGATGCGCGCCCGGGCGCG
>JAWXCG010000204.1:0-11364 GCA_034440555.1 Pseudomonadota bacterium | reverse complement strand
GCGACGCCGCTGTTGGGCGTGATGTCCAGCTTGATGCGGTTGCAGCTCAGGGCTTCGAAGTTGAGCTTGCCGATGGCGACACCGGTAGGCGCGGTAAATGTGTTGCCGAAGGTGCCACCGGTGAATTTGAACACGTCGACGTTCTGCTTGCTGAATTCACGATCGGTCAGCGGGACCTGCGCCGTCAGCCACAATGGCTGACCGGCGTTGTCAAAGGTAAACATGGCGAGGAAAAACACGCCCTGGCCGGCACCGGTCGGCACCCAGTCGGCGAGAACACCGCGACCTGACTGGGTGGGGTTGTACCAGGAGCCTTCGAACTGTTCATTCACAACTACCGCTGCGTCGGCGTTCGCCGCGAGCAATATTCCAGCCACGGCCAAAGCCAGTGGGCGCTTCAGGGATACGATCGACATGATTCCACTCCGTTGATGTTGGGGCAGCGCACTGGACTCGAGTGAGTCCCTATTCGCCGCTCATCATCGGCAGTTGCCATGACAGTTCCGTGGCTGAACGTTTTCAATTGCGCGACAAAATAAACCGCGCTCAGTTGCGCACGCCTCCTGCGGTGATGCTTAGCAACGTTGCCCTCAGCGCACACGACCGGCCAGTCAACAAGTCCGCGCTGGACGCACAAGCGAACCGAAGGCAACTGATTGTGGCAGGCGATTCACAGCTTCACGTTGGAACTGACGGCGCTCAGGCCGGGGGCAGCGGATTAACCGGGAAACGAATCTCAAAACGCGAACCAGCATCGACCAGGCTTTCGCAGCGGACGCTACCGCCCAATAGGCGAGTGACCAGATTGAACAGGATATGCATGCCCAGACCACTGCCGCCCTGGCCGCGTTTGGTGGTGAAGAACGGTTCAAATATTCGACGCCGCACTTCCTCGGTCATGCCGCAGCCGTCGTCGCTGTAGTCGAGTAGAACTTCTTCCCCTTCAATGCGCGCCTTGATGCAAATCGTGCCGGCCTCCCGCGTTTCAAAGCCATGGATGAGCGAGTTGATCACCAAGTTGGTGATCATCTGATAGAGCGCGCCTGGAAAGGTGTCGATCTGCAATGCCGGTTGGCATTCGATGCGCACCACGTGCTTGGTCTTGCGCAATCGTGGTTGCAGTGAGGTCACGATCTCGTCGAGGTACTCGGCCAGATCAATTCTGCGGCGGTCTTCGGCGCTTTGATCGACAGCGACCTGCTTGAAGCTTTTCACCAGATGGTCGGCGCGGCGCAGATTGCGGAAAATCAGCTCGCTGCTTTCACGAGCAGCTCCGAGATAGCCATCGAGATCGGAGCGCTTCATCGTGCCGCTCTCCAGGATTGTGGCAAAGCGCCTGGTTTCGGTTTGCAGATGTGAGGAAGCGGTCACGCCAACGCCAAGTGGTGTGTTGATTTCGTGCGCCACGCCCGCAACCAGTGCGCCCAGCGCCGCCATCTTTTCGGATTCGACCAGTTGCCGCTGTGCCTGGCGCAGGTCATCAAGCGTGCGCCGCAGATGATCGTTGGCAAGACGAAGATCGCGGGTGCGTCCTTCGACCCTGTGCTCAAGCTCGATGTTGATCCGATGCAGGGCTTCTTCCTGCTCCATCAATTCAGTGATGTCGCGCGACACCCCGCTCATCCACAGCGCGCGGCCGTGCGCATCGCGCTCGGTCACTTTGCCGTAGGACAACGCCCACAGCCAACCGCCCGATTTGAGCGCCACGCGGTAGCGCGCATTCATGCGCTGCGCCTGGCCTTTGGCCAACTCGGTGAAGGCCGTTACAAACCCGGCGCGATCCTCCGGATGAATAACTTCGAGCACTTCGGCTACCGGAATCGGCTGATCGTGATGCGGCATCATGATGTCCAGGTGCGGCACGATGCGACGAAAGGCGCCGGCGGCGAGGTCCACTTCCCAAATTTCGTCGCCCGACGACTCCAGTGCGAGTGCCAGATGCGTTTCGCTGGTGCGCAGGCGATCGGCGCCTTCCAGCCGTGCAGCACTGGCCGCAATTCGACGACGCACGATCCAGCCGCCAACCAACACCAAAAGCAACAGACTGATGGCGGCGATGGTGAGCAGCTTCCACGTCAACAGCTGTTCCATCAACGGTGCGGCTAGCGCTGCCGGGCTGTTCAATAGCGACGCGACGGCAGCCACCCTGACACAACGTCGGGCAGCGGCAGGAGTGGGCGAGTCAGTCGAGCCGCAGTCGTGGGGCATATGGCAGGCTAGTTTGCGGGCGGCGGTATCGCAAGCACGATGCACGGCCCGGTTGTTCCGACTAGGCGCACCAATTGGTCGCAGACTGGGCAGCCCATCCGCGCTAACGCGGCACCTATTTGCCGCATCGCACAACCGGGTCCATAATCGAGCGACATTTATCGCTCACAACTGGAGACGGATATGTCTGATGCCATCGTTATCGTGGGAGCAAAACGCACCGCGATCGGCTCACTACTGGGTCAGTTCACTGGGTTTCCGACACCAAAACTCGGCGCCGCCGCAATCCAGGCTGCGCTCGCCCAAAGCGGACTGTCCGGTGCAGCAGTCTCGGAAGTGATCATGGGCTGTGTGTTGCCAGCAAACCTCGGTCAGGCGCCAGCGCGTCAGGCGGCGTTGGGCGCGGGCGTGCCGATGGCCGCAGGCTGCACCACGATCAATAAAGTCTGCGGCTCGGGCATGAAGGCAATCATGCTCGGGCACGACTTGATCCTTGCCGGCAGCGCTGAGGTTGTCATTGCCGGCGGCATGGAATCGATGACCAATGCCCCGCATCTGATTCCCGGCAGTCGCACCGGCAACCGCTTCGGCAATTTCGAAGCAGTCGACCACATGTCCTGGGACGGCTTGCAGAATCCGTACGACAAACAAGCCATGGGCGTGTTTGGCGAGATGTGTGTCGAGAAATACGCGTTCACCCGCGAAGCGCAAGATGCGTTTTCGAGCGAGTCGGTACAACGCGCGCTGGCGGCTGCCGCTAATGGAACGTTTGCGCGCGAGATCACGCCGGTGTCGGTACCTGGCCGCAAGGGCGACGTCACCGTGGACAGCGATGAAGAACCGGCCAAATGCGACCTTGGCAAGGTTTCCGGGCTGCGCCCCGCGTTCAAGAAGGACGGCACCATCACCGCCGCCAGCTCGTCAAAAATCTCTGACGGTGCCGCGGCCACAGTTTTGATGCGCGAATCAGCAGCAAAAGCCCAGGGCATCACGCCGTTGGCGCGCATCGTCGGCCACGCGACACATGCACATCAGCCGGAATGGTTCACCACGGCACCGGTTGGCGCAATCGACAAACTGCTGAAAAAATTGGGCTGGAAAGTCGAAGATGTCGACCTGTTCGAAATCAACGAAGCGTTTGCCTGCGTGCCGATGGCGGCCATTGCGGATCTCAAAATCGACCGTGAAAAGGTCAACGTGCATGGCGGCGCCTGTGCTCTGGGTCACCCGATCGGTGCCAGCGGCGCTCGTATAGTTGTTACTCTGATCAATGCTTTGCAGACGCTGGGAAAAAAGCGCGGAGTCGCATCCCTGTGCATCGGCGGTGGCGAAGCCACGGCTCTTGCCATTGAATTGCCATAAATGGCCTGACGATAGGCCGTTGCGCGTGTAAGATGCCGGCCGACCTTCTCGCACCCCACCCGGCCGACAGGCCAGTCGCCGGGAACGGTGAGGTCGCATTCTGACAACTCCTTGGAGAACATCATGCAATTGAACAAACTCGCTTTGATCGTCGCCCTGGCCGCTGCTTTGGCCGCCTGCGGTGGCGAATCCGCTCCAGACGCTGCCGCTACTGCCGACAAGGCTGCTGCTGACGCCGCCGCTGCCATGCAGCAAGCTGCCGATACCGCAACCGACGCTGCTGCTGCTGCTTCCGATGCAGCCGCTGCTGCTGGTGATGCTGCCGCTGCTGCTGGTGATGCCGCTGCCGACGCCGTCGTTGCAACGGACGCATCTGTCGATGCCGCCGCTGACGCTGCGACTGACGCTGCTGCTGCCGCTACCGACGCCGCTGCCGCTGCTACGGATGCCGCTGCTGCTGCAACCGACGCAACTGCAGCTCCGGCCGAAGAAGCGCCGAAGCAGTAATTGCATGGCGGGGCCTCGCCTCGCTGCTGCAAACGTTACAAAAAAACCGCCGGTAATGCCGGCGGTTTTTTTTCGCCCCGATTATTCAGGAGCGGCCCCGGTCGCGAAGCCTGTGCTCAAGTTGGAGCGTCTTCGAGTAGCGAGCAACCCGCTTCTCGATCACAGACTACGGCTGCGATGGGCAGGGCACGTTCGACGCTAAACTCACGCGTCACGGCCAAAAGCGTCCCACATGCCCCGCATCGAATCCCAGATCGACACCCGCTCCGCCGATTTCGCAGCCAACGCCGAGCAACTGCGCGCTGTAGTTGGCGACTTGAAGCACACCGTTCAAACCACTGCGGCCGGTGGCGGCGACAAGGCGCGCCACAAGCACACCGAACGCGGCAAGTTGCTCGCGCGCGAACGCATCCGCGCGCTGCTTGATCCCGGTTCGCCATTTCTCGAACTTTCCGCACTCGCTGCGCATGGCATGTATGAGGGCCAGGCGCCGGGCGCCGGCATCGTCACTGGCATCGGTCGCGTGCATGGACAGGAAGTGGTCATTGTCGCCAACGACGCCACCGTCAAGGGCGGCACCTATTTCCCGATGACGGTGAAAAAGCATCTGCGCGCGCAGGAGATTGCGCAGGAGAATCGGCTGCCGTGCATCTACCTGGTTGATTCTGGCGGCGCCTTTCTGCCGCTGCAGGACGAAGTCTTTCCCGACCGCGAACACTTCGGTCGGATTTTCTACAACCAGGCGCGCCTATCGGCACAGAATATTCCGCAGATCGCCGTGGTGATGGGTTCATGCACGGCCGGCGGCGCTTACGTACCGGCAATGTGCGACGAATCGATCATCGTGCGTGAACAAGGCACCATTTTTCTCGGTGGTCCGCCGCTGGTCAAAGCTGCCACTGGCGAAATCGTCGATGCGGAATCACTGGGCGGCGCTGAAGTGCATTGCAGCATCTCCGGCGTCACCGATCACTTTGCCGAAAACGATCAGCACGCGCTGGCGATTGCGCGCGACATCGTGCTGCATTTCAATCGTCGCAAACAACTGTCAGTGGCGACGCTTCCGGTGCGCGATCCACTTTACGCTGTCGAAGAAATCTACGGCGTGCTGCCGCGCGATACACGCCACCCGTTCGATATCCGCGAGATCATTGCGCGCATCGTCGATGCTTCGGAGTTCCAGGAATTCAAAGCACGCTTTGGCAAGACCCTGGTCTGCGGCTTTGCCCATATCCATGGTTACCCGGTCGGTATCATCGCCAACAACGGCATCCTGTTCGCGGAGTCGGCGCTCAAGGGCGCGCACTTCATCGAGCTGTGCAATCAGCGCGATATCCCGCTGGTGTTTTTGCAGAACATCACCGGCTTCATGGTCGGCAAGAAATACGAAAACGCCGGCATCGCCAAGGATGGAGCCAAGATGGTCACCGCCGTGGCCTGCTCGCATGTAGCCAAATTCACCGTGATCATCGGCGGCAGTTTCGGCGCCGGCAACTACGCCATGTGCGGCCGTGGTTATCAGCCGCGCTTTCTGTGGATGTGGCCGAATGCGCGTATCAGCGTCATGGGCGGCGAGCAGGCCGCGTCGGTGCTGGCGACAATAAAACGCGACGGCATTGAAGCTGCGGGCGCCAGCTGGAGTCAACTCGAAGAGGAACAGTTCAAGACGCCCATTCGTGAGCAGTACGAACGCCAGGGCCACCCCTACTATGCGACCGCGCGGCTCTGGGACGATGGTGTAATCGATCCCGCCGACACGCGTCGCGTGCTGGGTCTGGCGCTATCGGCGAGCCTCAACGCTCCGGTCGAGAAAGGGCGCTTTGGCGTGTTTCGCATGTAGCAGCGCAGCTGCGTTGCATGCAACGCCTAAGCTGCTACTTGCAAAACTGCGCCTGCATCGCGCGTGCTTCGTCCATCCATCCCTGCAATTGACTGATGCGCGTCGAACCACTCGGATGCGTGGACATGAACTCCGGTGGCCGCTGGCCGCCGCCGGCACTCATGCGTTCCCAAAGTCCTATCGATTCTTCCGGGTTGTAGCAAGCCGCCGCCGACAACATCAGCCCAACATAGTCAGCCTCCGATTCGTGATCACGCGAGAACGGCAGCATGATTCCGTACGTGGCACCAACACCCAGAGCTGCCATCACCATTTGCCGCTGACCGGGGTCCATGTCACTGGTCGACAGGCCAGCGGCGACGGTGCCAATCTGCATCAGCTTCTGTTGCGCCATGCGCTCTGAGCCGTGACGCAGCAGCGCGTGCGCGATCTCATGGCCCATCACCACCGCCAATGCGTCCGCAGTTTTCGCCACCGGCAGAATGCCCGTGTACACCGCCATCTTGCCGCCGGGCAAGCAGAACGCATTGGCCTGCTCGGAATCGATCACCGCCACTGCCCACTCGAACTTATCCCATTCGGTGTTGACCTTGATGCCCTTGGTCCGCGCCAAGGCCTGCTCCACGCGCGGGCCGACGTCGATCAGGCGGCGCGCGATGGTTTCGATCGGCTGCACGATTTTCGGGTCGCGCACCAGTTTCGACTCGCTGAGAATCTGCTCGAAGCTCTGCAGGCCCAGCGCCACTTCCTGGTCCATACTCGCATCAAGCAGCTGCTTGCGCCCAGTAAAGGCGGCATCCTGGCGATGGCTGAAATAGTAGTAGCCGAGGTAGGCGCCGAACACGAGCAGTACCCACCAGCGCACGCCACCGCGACGTTGGCCGCCCTGCCCGTAACGAGAATCTGCCGAACCACCGCGACCAAAAGGACCCATGCTGCGTTTCTCCGTCTCACCGGCGCTGTGTGCTGCCGTCTGCCGCATTGTATGCCAGACCATCGGTCGGCCCGCGCTCAATCGTTTGGAACGCTCGTCCAGTGCCCAGCCATCACTTGTAACTGCGCCCTCGCATCAAAGCTCGCGCACGACGCGAAACCCGATGCGTGCGCTGCGCATGTCTTCATTTGCATTGGCGCGGAACGCTGAACGCGATTGCTCCGGGGCGCTGCCCCAGGACGAACCGCGTACAACGCGCTTGCCGCAGCCACGGTTGACCCATGCCGCGCCATCCGCAGGCGCGCGCAGGTAATTTTCGTGCCAGCAGTCTTCGACCCATTCTGAAACATTCCCGACCAAATCGAACAGCCCGAATGGATTGGCAGCAAACTGCGCTACCGGCGCTGGGCCCCAATAGCCATCACGATACTGCTTGAAGGCGTTGTCCCACTGACGCTTGCTGCGCGAACGATCACCGTCGCCGGTGAGATTGCCCGCACCCCTGGGCGGAGCGTTTTCTCCCCACGGATAGGCGCTCTGGCTGCCGGCGCGCAGTACGTACTCAAACTCGACTTCCGAAGGCAGGCGATAGCGTGTGCCGGTCTTGGTCGTCAGCCACGCCGCATAGGCCTCGGCGTCGCGCCAGGCAACATGCACGACCGGGTCGTTGGGCCTGGCCTTGCCGCCGGAATAATCCTTCTCCCAGTCGGTACCTTTGTGGCTGATAATGCGCCCGCTCTGCTCTTCGTAAAAACGCGATGAGCCTTGCTGCTGCGCCACGGTGACGTAGCCCGAATCGCGCACAAAGCGGCGGAAGTCCGCGACCGTGATCTCGCTGGCCGCCATCGCAAACGGGCGCAGGATTTGCACGTGATGCGCCGGCAATTCGCTGGGCTTGCTGGCCGCATCGGATTCACTCGCGCCGGCATCGAATGCGCCGATCGGAACGACAACCAGACTGGGCCCTTCACCGCTGCTGTCGCTATACGGGTCACGAATGCGCTCTCCTGGTTGGAAGCGTCCGTATAGATTGGCGTTGTCCAGCAATTTGGTCAGTGTGCTGACATATTCCGCGTCCGCGCCCAGCTCGGCGGCACGTTCGAGCAGAATGCGCGCACCGGCAACGTCGCGCGCGGCCAACGACGTTTCTGCGCGCGCCATCAATCCGGCGGCGTGGCGGCTCTTCAGATCGTCAATGCGCTCCTTGGCGCTGAGCACGGTTTCAGATCCCGTCTGCAGCTGCGAGGCTTCGCTCCAGAGTCGCTCGGCGTTGGCAAAATCCTCGCCAGAGGCCGAAGTCAACGCCGCATCCAGCAGATGCGACTCGATCGCCACCATGCCCTTGCTGGCGGTTCGGTTGCGCGCATCGAGTGCGAGCACGGCACGATAGCTGGAGCGCGCATTGGCGTTGTCTGGCTCGATGTAGGCCAATTTGGTCATGCGTTCCGCGGCCTCCTGCAGCAGCGGTGTGATCTGCTCAAGCAAGGCCCTGCGCTCGGCCAGCAAATGCGCGCGCGCGTCGACCAGGTCGCGCGCGTTCAATGCCTCGATCAACTCATTCGCCGGTCCCGCATCACCCTCGTCCAGCCCGGCGTCGGCCTGTTTGAACAGAGATTCGAGCAGCGCCGCGCGGCCCATGCTGGCCTGGGCATTGCGCGCGTCTATCGCCAGTGCTTTGGCGTACCAGTCCATGGCGTTATCCTCGGCCGGAGTGAGCCAATGACGCTCGCGCACCGCCTCGCCGGCTTGCTGGAGTGCATCCGCCAGGGTTTTACTCTGCGCTTCGTCAAGCTGGCTCGGCTCGGTCGGCGCGGCTTCGTCCAGCGCAGCGAGGGCAGCGATCGCTTCGGGCGTTACCGCGTCTCTCTCAAACTGCTTGGGCATGGGCGCGCGCGGCGCAGTTGCAACGCGGGCATCACTACCCCAGGTTGGCCAATGCACCTTCTCCAAAAGCGGAAAAACCCAACGCCAGGCCATTGCGAACACAAGCAGGCCCAGGCCGAACACGGCGCCGAGCTTTTCCTTGCGTTTGGACAGAGAGGACATGATCGATCCCGACTTTCACTACACTGCGACTTCAGTTTGTCGGACAACATAGCCACAGCGCCTATATGGAGGCAACCTTGACGCCACAATGGATCGATGAACGCGTCAGCCTGGCTTCAGTCATCGATGCCATGCAGGCCGCGCCGCGGCATGTGCTGGACACCGAGTTCGAACGCGTGCGCACGTTCTGGCCCAAGCTTGCGCTGATCCAGGTCGCACTGAGTGACCGCATCGCACTGATTGATCCACTGGCGCTGGACGATCTCAACGCGTTTGCCAGCGTGCTGCACAACGGCGCACCGTGGCTGATGCACAGCGCCAGTGAGGACCTGATCGCACTCAAACCGCTTTCAACCGAGATGCCGCAACGATTGTTCGATACGCAGATCGCCGCCGCATTGTGTGGCCTTGGCACCGCGCTCAGCTACCAGAAGCTGGTCAAGCTGGAACTGGACGTCGACCTGAGCAAGAGCGAAACACGCTCGGACTGGGTGCGTCGCCCGCTGTCGGCTGAGCAGATCGAATACGCCGCCGACGATGTGGTGCACCTGGAAGTTCTTGCCGATCGACTTGGCGAGCGCCTCGATCAGCTGGGACGAATGGAATGGCTATGGCAAGACGGCGCCCGGCAGATCAGTGCCAGCTGGGAGATGCCCTACCCCGACAATCCGCACCACGAATACCGCACCGCGTTCAAACTCCCGGTGGAAGCGCAGGTGCGTCTGTGCGCGCTGCTGCGCTGGCGTGAACAAGTCGCGCGCGAAGACGACCGACCGCGCACCTGGGTCATCGACAACGCCATCGCCATGGATTTTGCCAACGCGCCACCCACCTCCGGCCAGGCGGTATTTGCCAAGCTGCAGAGTTGTCGCGCATTTCCGCGGCAACGCGCTGGCGAAGTCATCGACCTGCTCGCCAACGCTCAAACCGACGACCAGTTCCGCCCCGCGCCGATGCCATTCGATCGCGACACCGAACAACGCATGAAAGCACTGCGCGAACAAATCGACACCCGCGCCGCCGAACTCGCCATCGATCCCAGCACCCTTTGTACCCGCCGCCTGCTCGAATCCCGCGTTCGCGAAGGCCGCTGGCCCGACGACTGCACCCCTTGGCGCGTAGAACAACTAGAACCCCTGGCCCGCGCCGTCCTTTAGCAGCGCACCCGGGCGCGACCTGCCCCCACCGGCACCGACCCAATCCCCTGCCGCACAGGAACTGATCGAGCTGCTGGAGATGGCTGCGGATCAGGGCATTGGCGGGATTTGAGGGCCGCCCGCTGGATTTGAGTTAGGTGCAAATGTTTGCAGTCACCGCGACCTAAGATATATCGCAGGCGAGATTCAGAAAATGCTGAGATTGTGCGTGCGAATTCGCTGCAATGTTCAAGCCGTAAATGGAGTGTAGAGATGAATCGTCGTCAAGGTGATCGATTTTTCATATTCCGGGTGTCGGTGGTGGTTACCGCGCTCCTCGCTTCCGGATCGTTGATCGCGCAGGAAGTGTGCGGCCTGGCCAGCGTCCAGTACAACCGGATGCATGGCGATGGGTTTGAGTCTTCTTCTGGGGCGCAGGCCTTGGCCGAGTCCTCGGTAAAGCCGGTTGACAAGAAACTCGAAGTCGATCTCACGCCCAGTGCTCGTAAGCATCTGCAATTGGGCAACGCGCTGGGCTATGCGCCGAGAATTATCGCTGGGATCGCGCCGACGATCACGATTACCTTCCCGGCCAGCGGTGCCAGTTTTTCTGGGCAGAACTTCGAGGTGCGTGGCACATTCACCGGTCCGGTAAACACCGGTATCTCGGTCAACGGATCACCCGCATTGACCTTCGGAAATCAGTGGGTATCGCTGCCGATCCACGCACCGGTGGGCAGCTTTGAAATCAGCGCGACTGCCACGACGTTCGACGCGATGTCCGCCAATGCCACGCGCATGATCACCGTCGGCAATGCGCCGCCCGAGATTGAACTGGTTCCCAAGCAAGCAGGCAATATCGCGCCGGCCACCATCGGGTTTACGTTTCGCGTCGCCAGCGGGCTGGTGATCGAAACCGTTCAAGTGGACTTCAACGGTGATGGCAACAACGACTACGTCGGGCCGCTGAGCGGCATGCCCACGACCTATCACTACACCGCGCCCGGCCTTTACACCGCCAAGATCATCGCCGTTACACCTGGCGGCCAGTCGATCCACGAACGCAGTGTGTTGATCGCCGATGTGGTGACGCTGCGCGAGCGGGCCTGCTCCGTCTATGGCGCGCTGCGCGCATCACTTGCAGCCAATGACCTCGAAGCCACTTTGAACACGTTCATCGAGTTCAAGCGTGAGGCACAGCGCCCGTTCTTCACCGCGCTCGGCAGCAACCGGTCAGTATTTGCCACTCGCCTGGGCACCATCGCAAATGGCGTGGTCGGTATGGATAGCGCCCAGTTGATCACATTGCGCATTGAAGGTGGGCAACCGAT
>JAWXCG010000203.1:0-12327 GCA_034440555.1 Pseudomonadota bacterium | reverse complement strand
TCGGGGAGCCAGATTGTATCGAAGGGCCTGCGCGCAATCGCAGGCCTTTTTGTTTTTGGCGTCCGCCAGCTATCTGTTCATGCTGCGGTCGCAGCGACCTGCAAAGTTCGGCGGCATTCAACCGAGGCACGGCCGTTCTTAGCGACACCGTCGAACCGGGATGATGCGCAGCACGAAGCGAATGCTGGCACTCTGTTGCCTCAGCGGGCGTTCCAATCGCCGCAAAGGAAATTCATGCACTCGGCCGCACCAGCACTGCACACACGATCCAGCTTCGTCACCGTCTTGGCCTGAATTCTGATCGCCATGGCCGGGTTTGCCATGGTGATCACGCTGGTGCAGACGCTCATATTGAACGGCTTTTTTCTGTTGGCGGATTCGACAAGCTGACTCGTCACGCCTCGGCCGATCGCAAAACGCCCGCGGCCATCTTGTTCATGCTCGGTCACCTTCGATTGTTCGTCGCGTTATTTCTGATTGGCGCATCCACCACATTTGTAGCGGCTATCGGCCTGCTCAAGCGCAAAAACTGGGCCAGGCTGCTGATGGTGGAGCTCAGGAAGCTCTGAACAAGTCCGGAGCCGCGATAGCCCCCTGACTGGGCGGGCTATCGCGGCTCCGGAGTTGTTCTTAGGTTCCCTAACGGGCGCAACTAAGGGTGCGCTTGGCACAGGGCTGCGCGCCGTACGCACCGGTCCCGGCGGCGCGATACACAACTCTTGCCGATGTGTCTGACGCCGCGTGCTGCAGATTTCCCGGCGCCAGTCGCGGTAGCCGCGGCCGGCAACAGTGCGCCATGTCAAGGTTTCTGCAGCCCGTGCTGGACAGCCGGACGATGTTTCAGCTGAAATCCGGGCTCGCGCGCAGATGTCCGGACAGGTTGCGGATCATGCGCGTATCTCATCATTCTTCATCAGGAGCACCCAATGACCAGTAAATTGTCGACCGAAACGGCTGTGCACGAGTCCACCAATGCGGAGCCCGCAACTGGAGCCAGCAAGGTTTCGTTCAATCGGCGCGGCTTTCTTGGTGTAGCCGGCGCAGCGGCGGCGGTTGGTGTTGTTGGCGCTGGCGAAGCGTCGGCGACGAGTAAGGTGCTCATCGGCTTCACGCCGCCTGCCGGCAACCGGCGCGGTGAGCAGGCGTTTACGCAGCGCATGGACCGCGCCACTGCCAACCTTTCCTATCCGATGGCGTCTTCTACGCGCAGTAACGATGAGGCTGGAGTCAACAATTTTGCTTCCTGCTACTCCAAAGGTCTGCCGCACGATGCGTTCGGCGAAGTAAACCCTGTGGCTTACGCAGCCTTGCGCCAGGCCTGCACGAGCAACCTTGCTGCCGACTGGGCAGCCGTGCCGATGGGCGGCACCGCCAAACAGATCAGTCCGCAATCGGCGAATGCATTCCAGATGGAAGGTGCCGACCCGACCCGGCTGCGGATAGCGGTATCGCCGCTGTTCTCCAGCGAGCTTCGCGCCGCCGAGATGGCTGAGGTTTACTGGATGGCGCTATTGCGCGATGTGCCGTTTGCTCAGTACGCGACCAATTCCTTGGCAGCCGAAGCAGTCTCAGATCTGCGTCGTTTCAGTTTGTTCCGCGATGTGAATGCGCAGACCCTGTTCCGCGGAGTGACCGCGGGCGAACGCGTGGGTCCGTATGTGTCCCAGTTTCTCCTCAAGAACGTGCCTTTCGGCCCCGGCACCATCACGCAAAAGTATGCGGCGGGGGTCAAGGGTGTCGACTTTATGACATCGCGGGAAGAATGCCTGCGCGTCCAGAACGGCATCGCGCCTTCGCAATCGTTGGTGCTCGATCCGCCGCGCTACGTTAATGACGGACGTGCCATTGGCGAATATGTACACCGTGATTTCTCTTATCAAGCGTTCCTCAACGCCGCGCTGATTGCGTTGAGCTACGGCGGCGTGGCACTGAACGACAGCAATCCGTACAAGAGCTATGCCAATCGCGCGGCGTTCGTCACCTTCGGTGGGCCGGATGTATTGTCCATGGTCGCGCAGGTCGCGGTGATGGCATTGAAGGCGGCCTGGTACCAGAAGTGGTCGGTGCATCGCGTGTTGCGGCCGGAGGCGTTCGGACTACGCGTGCATCAGGATGTGTCGGGCACCCGCGCCTATCCGATCCATGGATCCTTGCTGGCGTCCTCTGTGCTCGGCAAGATCCATTCGGCGCACGGCAGCTATTTGCTTCCGCTCGCTTTCGCGGAAGGATCGCCGACCCATCCCTCGTATCCAGCCGGGCACGCCGCCATCGCGGGTGCCTGCGTCACCGTGCTCAAGGCCTGCTTCAAGGACAGCTTCGTCATTCCTGATCCGGTCCTTGCTACTGACGATGGATCGGCGCTCACCTCCTACACCGCCGGCGCATTGACGCTGAGCGGCGAGCTCGACAAGCTGGCAGCGAACATTTCCATCGCTCGCAACATCGCCGGCGTTCACTACTGGTCGGATGGCGTCGAAGGCATGCGGCTTGGCGAACAGGTCGGCATTGGCTTCCTTGCCGATCTGCGCTCGACCTACCCCGAAGGATTTCCCGGGTTCTCGCTCAAGCGGTTCGACGGCACGTCCATCACGATCTGATGATCCAATAACGGCCGGGTCGGTGGTGTTTCCGCACCGGCTCGGGATTTGCCACGTCTTCTTCCTGAGGCCCGCGCACAAACGCAGCAAGTAGCAAGTAGCAAGTAGTCTGGATGAAGCGCAGCGCAATCCGGGGTGCTCCTCTTCGCAAGTGCACGGTGATCGACGTGTCGGAATCTCCACTACTATCTGGCATGATTGCCTACGACGCACTGCGTGCCCAGCGCGTGATGGCGATCAGGCAACGCAGGTTCCAATGGCAATGCCATACTCAATCTGCATCGCGTATTGGTGCAGCATCATGTACCGTTGCGTGCTGCGAGCGACACACCCAAACTCTGTACTTCCCCTGGGGTGTCGATGCTGCGCGAGCTGGAGATTTTCCAACAGCTTGGTCTGTCGCCGCGCCAAGCCCTGGCCAGCGCGACAACCAACTACTCGAACGCCTACCACTGGGATGACCTCGGGCTGACGCCGTGGGTGCCCGCGCCGATCTGGTGGTGCTGGATCTCGATCCGCGTCAATCCATCGCTGCGTTGCGTGGCCCAAAACGCGTGTTCATCGAAGGCCGGGAAGTGAGCTTGGCGGCTCCGGTGGCGTCGTCAAACTGATTCGTTACCCTAAGCTTAAAATTCCGTTCGAGAAACCAATTCAGACGAGGGCTTGCGAGAAATCGCCGACCCTAAGTTTTTTGGCTTCCGCAAATCGCCTCGTGGGAGCGTCGTGAGCCGCGATTGCCAACGCCGCCGCGAAGTAGAGAATCGCGGCTGGCTCTCAACAGCGGAGCTGGTCAGCCCCTCCCACAATGCACCCACATCGCTGCCGCACGGGTCACGACGCCCCTGCCGACCCGAATCACTCGCATCATCCTCCGGGCTTTGACGCGGGATCCGATCGTCGATGCCGCGTAGAACCATACATCCAACAGAGGGCAACGTCGCTTCGTGCAACAGGGGTTACTTGGCGATCAGCAGCAGCATCGATCTGCCCTGCAATCCATAACTGGTGCCTTCGCCGCCGAGCCATGCTTCAGCGCCCGGTGTGGCAACCGCGTTCGGGCCTTCATTCCAGGTGGCAGTGTCAGTGACCCGATACCAGTTTTTTCCGTTGCCGGGCCAGGGCAGAGTGAAGTTCACGTTGCCAGACCAACCGTTGTAGGCGATGTAGATGGCGCTGCTGCTGTCGTCCAGTTCGCTGCCATCGATGCGCCAGGCGATGGCATGATTGGACGCACTGGAAAAGTACGCGGCATCAGCCTGCGCGCCGTCGGGTTTGAACCAGCGCAACTGCTCCATGACATTGCCATTGTTGTCGACGCCGGAATAGAAGTTTGCCGGTCGCAGGCTGGCGTGCGCCTTGCGGAATTCGATCAGGCGACGGGTATAGGTCTGCTGGTCGATAGCGTTGGCGTCGAGCGTCCAGATCAGCCAGTTGGCCGGTGAATCGAGGTTGTAGACATTGTTGTTGCCGAACTGCGTGCGCAGAAACTCGTCACCGCCCGTGATCATCGGCACGCCGGCACTGAGCATCATGAATGCCAGCGCGGTGCGCGCGGCCTTGCGCTGCTCGTTGCCGATTCCGCCCTGATCCCAACTGATGTTGTTGTCCTCGCCACCATCGGAAGGGCCGCAGGGCCAGGGCTGATTGTTTTGCTTGCTGTTGTAGGCGTAGAGATCGGCGAGGGTGAAGCCATCGTGCGCGACCATCAAGTTGACCGAGTGCCAGGGCTTGCGGCCATCGTCGCCATACAGGTCGGAAGAGCCGGCAAAGCGTGATGCGAGCAGTCCGGTGGTGACCACCTCGACACCCAATTTGTTCTGCTTCTTGCGCAGGTCATCGCGGTATTTTCCGTTCCATTCCGCCCAGCCGCTTGGGAAGCCGCCAACCTGATAGGAGTTGCCACCGATCGCCCAGGGCTCGGCAATCAAATCGATACCGCTGCCGCCAGCGGCGGGACGTGGTGGCAGTTCGTTGACGATGCGGTTAAGCGCGTTGCCGCTGTCCATCTTGTCGAAGTTGAAGCAGCCGTGCTGGCATGTGTTGCCGAGCACGGAGGCGAGGTCAAAACGAAACCCGTCGACGCCCAGGCTGTCGCGCCAATACGCCAGCGAATCAATGATCAGGTTCTGCGCGGTGGCATTGCGCGTGTTGTAGTTGCCACCGACGCCGGTGTTGTCCCAGGAATGTTGCAAATCAGCGGTCAGCGAGTAATAGGTGGGATTGTCGAGGCCACGAAACGACTGCACGTTGTACACGGTCAATCCGTCGGTCCCGCCCCAGGCACCGCCTTCGCCGGTGTGGTTGTAGACGACATCGATCAGCACCTTGATGCCCGCGTCATGAAACGACTTGACCATGGCTTTCCATTCGCGGGTCGGACCACCCGCGGTTTTATCCGACGCGTAGCGGCGATCCGGCGCGAAAAAATTCAGCGTCATGTAACCCCAGTAGTTGTCGCCGATATCGGAGTTCGGATCGACGTCATTGGTCGCGTTCTGGGTTTCCTGCACTGGAAGAAATTCGACTGCCGTGATACCCAGACTGGCGAGATACGCTGCCTTGGTCGCCGCGCCTGCATAAGTGCCCCGAAGTGCGATCGGGACAGTGATGTCGTTCATGGTCAGGCCGCGCACATGCACTTCGTAGACCACATCGTCCTTGAACGCGCGTGTGGGCTTGGTGCCGATCGAGCTGGTACTTGCGGCCAGCACCAGGCCCTTGGGCGCGCACGTGCCGCTGTCCTTGTTGCGGTGCGTGGTTCCACTCGCATAGAGGGTTCCGTCGGTGCAGGTCGGAGTAGTCGGGTCCTGGCTGATCTCTACGGCATAGGGGTCGAGCAGCAACTTGTTCGGATTGAAGCGGTTGCCGCTGGCATCGATGTCGCTGCTGAATCCGATTGCGCTGCCTTTGGTCCAGGTGCTGATGTAAGGCCAGTTGGGCCCCCAGGCGCGATAGCCGTAGTACACGGTACCGGTGACACCATAGCGGTAGCGCAAAGTGTTGACCGACACCGTCTTCGACCAGACGTCGGTAGCGAGATTGCGCGTGAGGACGTAGCGCGCGACCTGCTGTGCGCCGGACGGCGTTTTGTAGATCCACACTTCGATGCGCGTGGCCCGCGCTGAGTAAACCTTGAAATCCATGTTCGCCCGAGTGGCGTCATATTTGGCGCCGAGGTTCAGCGCATTGATCGACGCATGCGCCGTTGAGCTTGCCCACCATGGCATTGCCGCGGTGACGATCAATGCCAGTAGACAACGCGCAGCAATATTGGTGAATCGCATCGTATTCGCCCCTCCCAAGGGATACTGATTCGACTGGTCCCCATTGGTGTGGTGCGCGCTCACATGAATCTGCGCGCTCGGGGCTGGGGCGGACTATAGGGCGGCCTGGCAACAGACGAACGCCAGCAACAAGACAATGCAATCGTATTCATTGCCGAAGGGGGGCGGCCTGCTGAGCGTTGGCCAACATGCGGTTGCGACGTTGCAATCCTGTCCGCGAAACCTGCAGCACTCCATCCGGACTGCGCCATTCGCTGGCGTTCACCGGCGATGGTCTGGGCCTGGCGCTGCTCCCACGCGACGCGCTGCGAGTTGATCGCGTCGAACGATGTCTTGTCGATGCAGTCAAACGCGCGGTTGATTTCGTAATCGGCCTCCATGGCCTCGTTGCGTGCCTCAATCGTCCTGAGTGGCGACTCTGAACAAACGTTTGCGTTGGATGTGTCCGGGGACTGCCCGGACCAGGCGATAAGCACAGCGTCGCAATGACAATTCCTACGTCGGGTCTTAGACGCAAAATTGTCGTTTTACTCGTTCCAGGAAGGCATCAAGCTTATCGCTCGCAGAAGCTTGCCACCAATAGCTCAAGCATGGCCGGAGAAATTGCAGCCTTACCGATGTCGCGACTCCAGCTCGCGGTTGACGAAAGGTCAAGCGCGCCGCTGACGAAGTTGACACATTTGCTGTTCCCCTGGCGCAAGCGTGTGCGTAGAGTGCGCTGCACCTGGACGGCATTATTCGGGTAGCGAGTCGACCGGCGCGTGTGCCGGCATCAGGCGGGTGGTGTGTAGCCTTCGGGCAGCGCGGCGCCATCGCCAAAGAAGTATTTTTCCAGTTCACCACGCAAAAACGCACGCGCCTTGGGCTCAATGGGCGACAACCGATTCTCGTTGATCAGCATGGTCTGATGCGCCAGCCATTCGCTCCAGGCTCGTTTGGAAACCTGATCGAAGATGCGCTTGCCGAGCTCACCAGGCAATGGCGCAAAGTCCAGTGCTTCAAGCTCCTGCTGCAGACGAATGCAAAAAACGGTGCGCGTCATAGTCAAGGCAGCAGTGGGAGTCGGGTGATGATCGGCAACGAAAGTGCGACTGAAGTGGTGGCCAGGGAGGGAATCGAACCCCCGACACGGGGATTTTCAATCCCCTGCTCTACCAACTGAGCTACCTGGCCGATGCAGCGCACAGCGCCAACCGAGTCGCGCATTAGAGCGGGGGGCTCGGGCTTCGTCAAGCCTGCACCCCAACACTCGGCAACAAATCCGCGCGCGCGCGTCACATACCGGCGCAGGCAGCCGCGGTGTTTTGCGCTGTTGGCCGCGCCTCGTGGAAGTGGCCACTATTGTTGAGCACATAGGCGCTGCTGCCAGATTCGCCGCGGCGATCGCACAGCGTGAACGTGACATTGCTACCGGCGTTCGAGCCATAGGGCTGGAATTGCAAACGTGTCCGCCCACTGCTGGTGACCATGTGCACGTTTTCTTCGAAGCCTGGTTGACGGGAAATAACCGATTCGCCGCCGCTGATGCTGTTGTCGCCGTTGCCGTCGACGCCCACGATCCAGCCGTTCTGCCATTGCGCTTTGCCCGAGCAAGAGGCGCCATCATCGCTGGGGCAGAGAATCGCGTCAGACTCATAGTTCTGTGCGGCGCCACGCGCGTCGGTGATCGAGCCCATCAGCGCAGTCAGCAGGGTGTTGCAATCGGCGCGACCGAGCGCAGCCGAATAAGACGGCAGGGCGATTGCAAGCAAAATGCTGACCACGGTGACGGCGACGAGTATTTCCAGCAGGGTAAATCCCCGGGTAATTATCTTGCCACGCAGGGGCTGGCGGCGTGTGTTCTTGCAGTGCGTTGTGTCGCGAACAGTGTTCATTGCAGGTCTCCTTGAGTCGATGTGAGCAGGGAGGCCAGTTTGCAGTCGGTGACAATTCGAGGGCAGGGGCAGCGTCCTGAATCCTGCTGCGATTTTTCCGAGTGCGGGTTGCGATCTTGAGCAGACAATGCATTATCGTGCGCGTTGTTGTCCGTGCTGGCCCAGCTCAATGTCCGAACCATTCAAACTAGTGTCGCCTTTCCAGCCTGCTGGTGATCAACCGCAGGCAATCGCCCGCATGGTTGACGGCTTCCGCAACGGTTTGGCGCATCAAACCCTGCTTGGCGTTACCGGTTCAGGCAAGACTTTTTCGATTGCCAACCTGATCCAGCAGGTACAGGCGCCGACGCTGGTGATGGCGCCGAACAAGACGCTGGCGGCGCAACTGTACGGCGAGTTCAAGGAGTTTTTCCCGAATAACGCGGTCGAGTACTTCGTCTCCTATTACGATTATTACCAGCCCGAAGCCTACGTTCCGAGTACCGACACGTTTATCGAGAAAGACTCATCGATCAACGAACACATCGAACAGATGCGGCTGTCAGCGACCAAGTCGCTGCTGGAGCGTCGCGACTGCATCATTGTCGCCACGGTATCGGCGATCTATGGTCTTGGCGATCCGAACGAGCATTTCAAGATGGTGCTGCGGCTGGCTCCGGGCCAGCCCATGGACCAGCGTGAATTGCTGCGTCGCCTGACCGAACTGCAATACTCCCGCGGCGACTATGAACTGCGCCGCGCTACCTATCGTGTACGAGGCGAAATTGTCGATGTGTTTCCGGCCGAATCCGAATCGATTGCAGTGCGGGTCGAGCTGTTCGATGGGGTCATCGAAACCATCAGTCAGTTCGACCCGCTGACCGGCTCGGTGATCGGCAAGTTGCCGGGGTTTACTGTTTTCCCAAAATCGCACTACGTCACCTCGCGCCGCACCGTGCTGGATGCAATCGAGACCATCAAGACCGAACTTGGCGAACGCCTCGAACAGCTTTACGCCGCCAACAAACTGTTGGAAGCACAACGTCTGAAGCAGCGCACACAATACGATCTGGAGATGATGGCCGAGATCGGCTACTGCCAGGGAATCGAGAACTACTCCAGGCACTTGACCGGCTATGCGCCGGGTGAGGCACCGCCAACGCTTTTCGACTATCTGCCGGCCGATGCGCTGTTGGTGCTCGACGAGTCGCACGTCACCGTGCCGCAGATCGGCGCAATGTACAAAGGTGACCGTTCGCGCAAGGAAACGCTGGTTGAATTCGGCTTTCGCCTGCCTTCGGCGTTGGACAACCGACCGCTGAAATTCGAGGAATTCGAGCAACGCGCGCCACGCACGATTTATGTGTCTGCCACGCCACGTGCTTATGAGCTGGAGCGCTCCGGCGAGCAGGTGATCGAGCAGGTCGTACGACCGACGGGTCTGGTTGATCCTGAAATCGAAGTTCGTCCGGTGGCGACGCAGGTCGACGATCTGCTCGATGAGATCCGTCTGCGCACGGCGATGGGCGATCGCGTGTTGGTCACGACGCTGACCAAGCGCATGTCGGAGAATCTGACCGAGTATCTGGAAGAGGCCGGCGTGCGCGTGCGCTATCTGCATTCGGACGTTGAAACGGTGGAGCGCGTCGAGATCCTGCGCGATCTGCGCCTGGGCAAGTTTGACGTGCTGGTCGGCATCAACTTGCTGCGCGAGGGACTTGATATGCCCGAGGTATCGCTGGTGGCGATTCTTGACGCCGACAAGGAAGGGTTCCTGCGCTCGACCGGCTCGCTGATCCAGACCATCGGCCGCGCCGCCAGAAATCTGCGCGGCAAGGCGATTCTTTATGCGGCCACGATCACGCGCTCGATGCAGGCGGCGATCGACGAAACCAGTCGTCGGCGTCAGAAGCAGGTCGACTTCAATGTCATGCACAACATCACGCCCAAGTCGGTGCAGACCAAAATTATTGACGTTATGCAGGGTGCGCGCGAGGCGGCCAACGACACTGTCGTGATGAACGCCAGCGAACGCACGCGCAAGCTCGGCACCCTGCGCGCTGCCGAACCAACGGCCGACTACGCCAGCATGACCGCGCCGCAGCTATCAGCGGTTTTGAAACGACTTGAAGCGCAGATGTTCAAACACGCGCAGAACCTGGAATTCGAGGATGCTGCGCGCGCGCGCGATGAAATGCATCGAGTGCGGGAACAGACGCTGCGGACGTAGCTCGGACTCGCTCCTCGCTACAGCGGCGTGCGCGCGGTCAGCGCATCGATCAACAATGCGGTGTATCGCGGCTTGTCGCGATAGTCGATATGCGATTCGTCCGGCAACGGAAAGTCGCGCAACGCGGGTACATCGTCGGCGTGCAGGGTTTGTGCCCCGGTTGCATCGGCTAAACGATCCCAGAACTGAGGTCGCGGATAGGTGGCTTCTTCGACCTGACGGCGCAGGCCGCTGATCGGCGTCGCGTAGAAAATTACCCGACCGCCGCGCTGCTGTATTGCCTGCACCCAGTTTCTGACTTCGGCGAGGTCCGCCAACCATTGCGCCGGCACTGGCCCCGGCAACTTGCCACCATATTTGGCCAGGTGTGCCTCCAATTCACGACGATGAACGCTGGTATCGGTGAGCGTGTAGTCGATGAACCCTTCGCGCATTGATGTGAGCCGGACATGCGGGCGAAACGGCTCTGCTTCCTTGTTCCACCAGCGCACCAACGAGCGCAGCAGGCTGAAGTCCGAGCGCGAAATCAACGCATGCTGTTGCCAAACATTCAGCATGCGGCGATGCACATCGCGGCTGATCGTCCATTGCCGGTGATAGTGAGCGACGTACGCCTGTTGCAGTTCCCAGGTGATGCGCCACAGGCCCAGTCCATCGATGTCGCAGATCACCACGCCATCGAAATCTTGGTCCGCAGCGAGATCGCGCAGTGAAGCCATGGCTGGGTTGGCATCAAGCGCAAGCATCACTGGCTCGTAGGCGGGCAAGCGCTCGCGCAACACCTGCAGATCCACGCTGTACAGCGTGCGCGATGCGCCGATCAGCGCAATCGGTCGCTTGCCAGTGCGGGTAAGGCGAGCACGCTGCTGCGCCCACAGATCCTGCGAATCGATGATGCCGGGCAGGTAATTGCGGCTGCGCCAATGCCATTCGACCGCGCCGGCGGTCAGGGCCAGAGTGAGGCAGGCGATCAAGGCGCTGAAGAGCAGTCGTTTCATTTTTGTATTCGGTCGACTCGAATTTGAGAATCAGAACTTTGGCAAAAGCAGCGGAAGGATCAGAACGGTGAGCGTCAGAACTGGAAATAGATGAAGGCGCGACCTGCGCCTGGAGACAGCACGATGGCGCCGAGCAACAGACCCCAGAACAGGCCGGCGCACCATGCCGGCAATCGTGATAGCGCCGAGCGCAAATCGAGCGAACGCGTAAGCCAATGCGTCAGCCACAGCAGGGCGAAGGCAATCATGGCGATTCTGGCTTCGTTGCTCACGGCGACGTGCGCAGTTTCGCCCAGGCCGAGAAGTGCCATATGCACTTTGGATGCGGTGGCGAAATCCGGCGCGCGAAACCATACCCAGGCCCACATCACCACCAGCAGGGTGAACAATCCGTACAGCCAGCGCAGTGGTGCTGCCTGCAGCCACGCATGGTTCGGCATTGCAGCGCGTGCGGCGCGCTCGATGCCGAGCCACAGGCCATGGAACGCGCCCCAGGCCACAAAGGTCCAGGCGGCACCATGCCAGAGGCCGCCGAGCACCATGGTCAGCATCATGTTGCGCGCGGTGAAAAGGCTCGACCCACGGCTGCCACCGAGTGGCACATACAGATAGTCGCGCAACCAGCTCGACAACGAGATGTGCCAGCGCCGCCAGAAATCGGAAAACCCGATCGCCGCGTAGGGGCTGCGGAAATTGTCCGGCAGATAAAATCCCAGCATCATCGCGCAGCCGATCGCGCACATCGAATAGCCGGCGAAGTCGCAGAAGATCTGGCCGCTGAAGGCAATGGTCGCGCCCCAGGCCAGTGCAACGCCTGGCTCGGCGCCGATGACGAAGCCGGTGTCTGCCACCGGTGCAAACACGGAGTCGGCCAGCACGATTTTCTGGAAGAGCCCGATCAGCATCAGCGATATGCCGACAAAAACGCCATCTGCGGTTGACCGTCGTGGTTGCTCGAGCTGCTCGCGGAAAACGCTGTAGCGCACGATTGGCCCTGCGACCAACTGCGGAAAAAAGGCGACAAAGAGCACGTAGTCGCGCAGCGAGCGCTGCACCGGCACCTGGCCGCGATACACATCGATGCAGTAGGACAGCGATTGGAAGGTGTAGAACGAAATGCCGATCGGCAACAGGATATCGAAGCTCGGCGCCTGCCAATCAATGCCAAGCGCGCCGAGCAAGGTCGCGACGTTGTGATTGAGAAAATTGCCGTACTTGAAAAAACCGAGCAGGCCCAGATTGGCCGAGATCGAAACAATCAACCAGCGCCGGCGCGCCGGCGGCGATGTGGAACCTGCAATGCACAGCGATAACCACCAGTCGACGCTGGCCGAAGCGATTAGCAGAAGCAGAAACGGCGGGCTC
>JAWXCG010000202.1:0-7967 GCA_034440555.1 Pseudomonadota bacterium | reverse complement strand
GGCTGTCCAAAATCGCTCCAGGCGATTTTGTCGAACCAGAGAGTTCGCCTGCAATCTCTCTCCGCCAGACAGCAAAAAGCCGACTTGCGTCGGCTTTTTGCTGTCTGGCGGAGAGAGAGGGATTCGAACCCTCGATAGAGCTTTTGACCCTATACTCCCTTAGCAGGGGAGCCCCTTCAGCCTCTCGGGCATCTCTCCAGATTTTTCTGCTTTGCACCTGAGTGCAGCCCTCCCTGATGCAGTACGACAGCCTCGACGTCCTGTCTCAGCATTCAATTTCACCGGATGCTTTGGGCACCGTGTTCGCTTGCAGCTCCACCCACTCGGGCATCCCTTAAAATTTACTGCTCAACGCCGCAACAAGTCAGCGCAGATTTTGTCCGCACTGTGTGCGACTGTGATCATCGCGAGCCGCGCATGATAGCGACTCGACCGTCGCGTTGGAAGTTCATGCCGTATTTTCTCGCGCTGGATTATTTACTTGCTTCTGGGACCACTAGTTCGGCTTCTTTCTCGCGGCGAATGCGCTGAAAGATCTCTTCCCGGTGCACAGCCAGATCCTTCGGGGCGTTGATCCCGATGCGAACCTGATTCCCTTTCACGCCGAGCACCGTGACCGTGACCTCATCCCCGATCATCAAGGTCTCGCCAACTCGCCTCGTCAGTATCAACATTCCGCCTCCCTTGACCGCGCTCGCCGCACGGCCGCCGTTGCACTCCATCGCCCTCGCGGTGATAGCCAGCACAGCCGCGTCCGGATGTTAACCAGCACGCGCAACACACGCAACGCAACAAAAAAGCCGCCTTGCGGCGGCTTCCGTACTTGGCGTCCCCAAGGGGATTCGAACCCCTGTTACAGCCGTGAAAGGGCCGTGTCCTAGGCCTCTAGACGATGGGGACAACGTTTTGGTGGAGCCAGCCGGGATCGAACCGGCGACCTCTACAATGCCATTGTAGCGCTCTCCCAGCTGAGCTATGGCCCCAAGAGAGACCGCCGACTATACGGAGCTTGGACGTGCTCGTCAACATTCTGCCGCCGTTTTTGTACCGCCTGATTCGACGGCTCCGCGCCACTATGTCCCCGCACGTGCGCGGCAACCCGCCAGAGACTTGGGTTTTGAGTCGGCACGCGCTTGTGCCACCTGCCTCACTATGTTGCAATCCGGAGGAATTCGCATGACGCAAAACCGGGCTCATCGGCACCGCGCTGTTCCTTGACGGAGGGAGTTTTATGTCGCAAAACGCACCCGTTTGGCTGTCGAGTTATCCCGAGGGCATTCCCGCGGAAATCGACATCCACCAGTACACCTCAGTGGTAGCGGTGCTTGAACAAGCCTGCAATCAGTTCAGGCAGCGACCTGCGTTTTACTCGATGGGCAAGACCATAAGTTACGACGAAGTGGATCGCCAGAGCGCGAACTTCGCATCATATCTGCTCAACACACTCAAGCTGAAAAAGGGTGACCGCGTCGCGCTGATGCTGCCCAACGTTTTGCAATATCCGATAGCGATCTTTGGCGTGTTGCGTGCTGGGTTGACGGTGGTCAATACCAATCCGATGTACACAGCGCGAGAACTGAGGCATCAGCTCAACGATTCCGGCGCCATGTCGATCGTGGTGCTGGATAACTTCGCGAGCACATTGTCTGAAGTGATCAAGGACACGTCGATCAAGCATGTCATGACCACCGGCGTGGGCGATCTGCTGGGTTTCCCGAAGGGCATGATCGTGAATTTCGTCGCCCGATACATCAAGAAAATGGTGCCGGACTATCAGATTCCGGGATCGACTCGATTCGCTGACGCGCTGTCTGCTGGCGCGCGTGCGCCTGCGCCGAAGGTCGATATTGGGCACGAAGACATCGCCTTTCTGCAATACACCGGCGGCACCACTGGCGTAGCCAAAGGCGCCATCCTGACGCACCGGAATATGATCGCCAACATGCTGCAATCGGGCGCTTGGATCGGACGCAATTCCAAGGAGGGCGAAGAAATCATCATCACCGCCCTGCCGCTTTATCACATCTTCGCACTCACCGCGAATGGCTTGGTGTTCATGCGCCTGGGCGGGCTAAACGTGCTGATCGCCAACCCGCGCGACATGAAAGGATTTGTCGAGGAATTGGGCAAACACAAGTTCACTGCCTTGACCGGCGTAAACACCTTGTTTAACGGTCTGTTGAACACAGCCGGCTTCGCCGAACTCGATTTCTCTTCATTGCACCTCTCGCTCGGCGGCGGCATGGCGGTGCAACGCGCCGTTGCCGAACGCTGGAAGAAAGTCACCCGCTGCACCTTGGTCGAGGCCTACGGGCTCACCGAAACTTCTCCCGCAGTCAGCATGAATCCGCTCGACCTGAGCGACTACAACGGTTCGATCGGCCTTCCGCTCTCGTCGACAAATGTGGCGTTGCTGGATGACAATTTCCAACCCGTTGCGCCGGGGATGCCAGGGGAATTGTGCGTCAAGGGGCCGCAGGTGATGCGCGGTTATTGGCAGCGCCAGGATGAGACCGCAAAGGTCATTGACGAGCAAGGCTGGCTGCACACCGGCGATATCGCCACGATGGACGCGAAGGGTTATTTCTATATCGTCGATCGCAAGAAGGACATGATTCTGGTTTCCGGGTTCAACGTGTACCCAAATGAAATCGAAGACGTGATAGCCACGCATCCCGACGTACTTGAAGTCGCGGCGGTCGGCATTCCCGACGATAAATCCGGCGAAGCGGTCAAAGTGGTCATCGTCAAGAAGGACCCGGAACTGACCGCCGATATGATCAAAGCGCACTGTCGCACGCACCTCACTGGCTATAAACAGCCCAAAGTGGTTGAGTTCCGCGAGAGCTTGCCGAAGACCAACGTCGGCAAGATTCTCCGCCGTGAACTGCGCGACCCACCCAAAGCTGTGGCGAGCTGATCAGTCGCTGGGCAATTCCAAGGTTCGAGCGCGTTGCAATGTGCCGCTACCAAATTTCTGATTGAGCGAGTCGACGACACGATCCTTCAGTGGCGAAGCAACGGTGTTGAACATATCTTCGCTCGCGCCCGAGCCGCCAAAGCCACCCAACGAAACGCCGAGCAATCTGAGGCTCGGCGTTCCCTTTTCCTGCCACCAGCGCTCGAGCAATTTCCTGGCGGCGGCATGGATATCGTCAGTGGTGTTGCACCCCGCGGCCAGGCTCAGTTGCCTGGATTCGGTATGAAACGGCGGCGTGCGCAACTTGATGGTAATCACGCGGCCACGCAACGCATTGCGTCGCGCACGTTCGCCTACGCGCTCGCACAGTCTCAGCAGCCAGGTCCGAGCTTCCTCCAGAGTCTTCAGATCGGTTTCGAACGTGGTCTCGGCGCCGACCGACTGCTCTTCTCGTTCCGCGACTACGGGGCGATCGTCCTGACCGCGCGCCAGAGATTGCAGCAACTCGACATTGTTGCCAATCACTGGTCGCAACGCGACGGCATCAGCGCAACGCACGTCGCGTATGGTTCGGTAGCCGGCAGCTTCGAGCTTTTCCTGGGCCACTTTGCCCACCGTCCAAAGCCTTCCGACCGAAAGCGGATCAAGTAGCTGCTGACGATTGGCCTCGGTGATTTCGAACAGACCGTCGGGCTTGCCGAGCTCGGTGGCTAGCTTGGCCAGCCACTTGTTGTGCGAGATGCCCACCGAACATCTGAGTCCGGTCTCCTCGAAGACGCGTTGTTTTATGCGCCTGGCCATTTCCTGGGGAGTGCCGAACAGGCGCAGGCTGTCGCTGACGTCCAAAAATGCCTCATCAAGCGACAAGCCTTCGATCTGCGGCGTGACCTCGCCCAACACCTTGAATACCTGCGCGGAAACTTCCACGTAGCGCGACATACGCGGGACCAGAAACATTGCGTCCGGACACAATCTTTGCGCCTGTGCGGTAGGCATCGCCGAGCGAACACCGAAGCGACGCGCCGCGTAATTGCATGTGGACACAACACCGCGCCTGCCCAGCCCGCCGACGATCACCGCCTTGCCGATCAAGGTCGGATCGTCATGTTCCTCCACTGACGCAAAGAATGCGTCCATATCGACATGCAGGATGGCGCGCATAGTTTCCACGGCCATTGGATACGGTCCAGCGGAGAGAGCGCATATCGTAACGCCGCGTCGCCCCGACGGCGAGCAGAAAACAGCTGCGGCGTCGTGCCAGAAAAAACGGCGCAGCCGATTCGATCAGGCCTCAGGTCGCATGTAGGGAAACAACAAAACGTCGCGAATCGACGGCACGCCCGCCAGCAGCATCACCAGGCGATCGATCCCGACACCCAAGCCACCTGTGGGTGGCATTCCGTATTCGAGCGCGCGAATGTAGTCGGCGTCGAAATGCATTGCTTCGGCATCGCCTGCGTCCTTTTGCGCTACTTGGGCATGGAACCGTGCGGCCTGATCTTCAGGATCGTTCAACTCCGAAAACCCGTTGGCAAGTTCCTTGCCATTGACGAACAGCTCGAAGCGATCGGTGACCTGCGCATCGTGGTCGTTGGCACGCGCCAGCGGCGATACTTCGGTCGGATAAGCAGTGATGAACGTGGGCTGGATCAGAGTCGCTTCGACCGTACGCTCGAATATCTCCAGCATCAACCGGCCCCAACCAAAATCGGGTTTTACGTGGATGCCAAGACGCGCACAATGCGCCCGCATGGCACCAACACTGCGCAGATCCGCTTCACTGATTTCAGAATTGTGGTGACGTACGGCCTCATCCAGTCGCCAACGACGGAACGGCCGCGACAAATCGATGTCACGCCCTTCCCATTGAAAAATATCCTTGCCGCATACTTCACCGGCCAAACTTTGAATCATGCCCTCGGTGATATCCATAATCTCGGTGTAACTGGCATAAGCCTGGTAGAGCTCGAGCATGGTGAACTCGGGATTGTGCCGAGTGCTGACACCCTCATTGCGAAAATTGCGATTGATTTCGTAGACGCGATCGAAGCCACCCACGGTCAAGCGCTTGAGATACAGCTCAGGCGCGACGCGCAGATACATGTCCATGTCCAACGCATTGTGATGCGTGACGAACGGTCGCGCTGTGGCGCCTCCGGGGATCGGATGCATCATCGGTGTTTCCACTTCCATGAAGCGACGTTCATCCAGATACCGGCGCAGATGCGAAATCACTCGCGCGCGCAGCTTGAACACCTCGCGCGATGACTCGGTGACAATCAGATCGACATAACGTTGGCGGTAACGTTGTTCAACATCCGCGAGGCCGTGCCATTTGTCCGGCAGCGGGCGCAAGGACTTGGTCAGCAGCCGGAGTTCGGACGCTTTCACCGACAGCTCACCCGTCTTGGTGCGCATCAGAATTCCACTGGCCGCGACGATGTCGCCAACGTCCCACGACTTGAACGCCTCGTAGACATCGCCCAGCGTGCTGTGCTGCAAGAACAATTGCAAATCACCGGTTTGGTCGCGGAATTGCACGAAGCTGGCTTTGCCCATGACGCGTTTCGCCAGCAGCCGACCGGCAACCCGTACCACGCGCCCCAAAGCCTCCAGCTTGGCCGCATCCCATTGCTCGATATCGCCGTACTCGGCATGCAAATCGCCAGCGAATGCATCGGGCCGGTAATCGTTGGGGAAGGCAATGCCCCCGTTGGCGCGCAGCTCATCGAGCTTGCTGCGACGCTCGGCAATCAGGCGGTTTTCATCGACCGGGACTTCGGGAGGGAGCGTTGGGTCATTCATGGGCAAAACTCAATTTTCCAGTTTTTGATTGGACGAGAACGATAGGACGGGAACGCAGCGCAGACGCCACGCAATAGACAGCCGAGTAGATCGCAACGAAGGACCCGTGCCGACCGCAGCCGAATTCCTGCAAGCGGCCACTTTGAAGCGCTTGCGTCGATTAGGCAATAGCGCAGACATTCGCCGACGCCCAAACCGTACTCCTCGCCCGCTCCATCATCACGCACCTACGCTGCCTGGATGCGTTGCCGCGAACGCCTTTTTGGACATGGCGAGGCATAGCGCTGTGCAGCGCCAGCGTGGCCGCCGACATCCGGCTAAGTCCGTAGCTCAGCGGGATATAGCGTTTGCCTCCGAAGTGGAAGGTCGCTGGTTCTCAGCCGGTCAATAGAGCGCACTTTGGATTTGATCCACCCACGCGTTTGTCCGATCTCCGCGGATCTCAATCCCGGCGCATCGCAGCCAAAAGGGGTTGGAGGCAGTATTTATTGCGACCTGAAGCCTCGTGTCGCCGCTTTCCTGCCCATGGCGGTACCTGTGCGGTGACGAAACCTCGAAGGTGAAGCACACGACAGGAGACGGGCATGCCACTTTACGCTGCGATTGATCTGCATTCCGACAATTCTGCGTTGGCGGTGATTGATGAACACGACGTGCTTAAACTTCGACGCAAACTGCCGAACGACATTGTGGCTATTCGCAGTGCGATTGAGGGGTTCCGCGAGCAACTAGTGGTGTTGCGCCCTATGCGACACCACACTAGCGTCGGCCCAAAACTTGCGCCGGTCTGTTTGCACAGCACCGCGTAAACGACTCGACCTAGGCCTGTAGCGTCGAGTCGTCCGCGTTGCTGCAGCACGATGCGATCTCTAGAACGCGCCTGCGCACCCGATCCGAAATCCTGAGGCCTGTCTTTAGTCAGTGTTGCGACCCGCGCTGTGGGCGGTTGCTCGCGGCGCACAGCGAAGCGCCGATGCGATCGGCGCCGTGTCAAACCGGATTTCGCTATTGAAGATCGTATGAACCATGACATCAACCATGTTGAAGCAGCGACCGTCCAATGGGCGACCCCCGCAGGGACCCTCTGAACAAGTCACCACTTCGGCTTCGCCAAAGAGCCTCGCTTGCCGCGCCCGATTTTAAGCAGCGGAGTTGGTCGCTCTCAACCGAGAAGCGCGTCAACCTGCAGTTTCTCGCCCTCTGACTCAGCCAGCGGTCACGACTCCGAGCTTGTTCGGAGCAACCCTTACGGAGCATCACGTGAATACAAATCAAAAATGTTCTCTGTCTCGCAAGACCTTACTCTGTCTTTGCCTGTCGACTTGCCTCATTGCAATGCTCGGAGTGCGGCCAGTCGTTGCAAGCGTTCCGCACTTCTGCATCGGCATTGCCGATTCGACCGTCGACTACGAACGCTTCGTCGCGCGCCTGCCGATTCTTGCCCAAGGCGTTTTCCCGCGAGAGACAGACTCAGTGCACCTGAACCTGTTGGCGCAACGCCAGGGGCACCTGCGGTTGAATGCGTTCCATCGCCGCAGCGAAGGCCTGGGCTTCGCCAGTGGCATCGACGCGAATGTGCAGATCGATGCGCGATCCGGATTGCGGCAGTTCACCATGACGCGCGTCGATCAAGATTGTCTAAACAACGCAAAGGCAAGAAAGGTCTCCCCGGAGCAGCAATGCGCCAGCATCGTCGCCACTGAGATCCAGCAAGGCGCGTACTCGTTGTCGTTCAAGCACCGCGATCTGAATCATCAACTGCGGTTCACGCTCATGCAGTCGCGCTCGAATCCGGAGCGATGGTCGATGGTGGCCTCACGGCGGCGCGGAGAGCCGCAGACTCTTCAGCTTGAAACGAGTGGCGACGGGGAAAGCACGTTCACGTCCAACTGGCTGATCGCCCGCGAGGGCCGGCGCGAAACCTTTGTGCGCAAACTGACCAGCAGCCTGGTATGCCGCGACGCGCAAGCGGCACATTTCAGTCCGTTCGAGCTCGGCTTGTTGGGCAGTCTGAGCTTTTTCGATGAGATCAGCGACGAGCATCGCGACTGGGTGCTCTACAACGAAGAAGTCGATATCTTTGAGCCACCACCGTCGCCGGGCGACGAAGGGATTTACGGTTGTCACGACGCCGGCCGCGTGTGTAGCGCCGAGTACGACACCTGCATCCTAAACGGTGATAGCTGGCTGGGCTGCAACTTCGATCCGACTGACCCGCCGTGGGGCAGTGGGCATGATGGCG
>JAWXCG010000201.1:0-5338 GCA_034440555.1 Pseudomonadota bacterium | reverse complement strand
TAACGGAGTAGACAAGTAACGGAATAGACAAATAGTGGAGTTGATGTTTCGTTGCCTCGAAGGTGATCGGCTTTGCCGGTGCACCAGCTAGCGCGAAACATCGGTGCATGATTCGAGTCCAAACCCACTCTCGAATCGTCGCAGTTTGCCGTCCAGCGGATCCACAAACGCCAACGACTTCGCAAGTAACTGCAATGGCCGTGTCACATCCGACAATGTGGCGCTGTCCAGGCCGGGGTACAGGCGGTCGTTGCGGATCGGCGCACCCAACGCTGCCATGTGCACACGCAGCTGGTGCTTGCGGCCAGTGATTGGCTCGAGTGCATAACGCCAGAAGTGTTTGCCATGTTCGATCACATTCACGCGCGTCTCACTGTTGGGATCACCATCAGCCTCGCGCATGCGAAAGAACGGTTCGCCGCGAACCAGGCGACTGCGGCGCACGTGCGGAAACGAAACCTCGGGCAGCGGCGCGGCCAGCGCTTCATAACATTTGGCAATTGCCCGCTGCCGAAACAACGCGTGGTACGGGGCACGGGTTCTCGCATTGGCAGAGAACAGCACCAGCCCGGCAGTGTCGCGATCAATCCGGTGCAGCGGCACCAGATCGGTATTGCCCAAGCGGCGCACCAGTCGTGTAAGCAAGGTTTCGGCCACGAAACCGCCAGACGGCGTCACCGCCAGGAAATGCGGTTTGTCGGCAACGACCAAATGTTCATCGGCGTAGAGCACCGCCTCTTCGGCGGCGATGCGCGGCTCGTCGGCAACCTCACGGTAGTAGTAGATGCGTGCGCCGACACTATAGGCAGTGCGCGCGACAATCGGCACGCCTTCTGCGTCCTGCACACGCCCGTGCTCGATGCGGTCCAGCCAGCGGACGCGCGCGATCGCAGGAAAGTGGGCGCATAAAAAGTCGAGTACCGTGGACCACGGCCCTGCTGGCAACTGCACGCAGCTGGCGGCGACGCCGGCGTTGGTATGGCGGGGCGGTGACATGGCGACGCGCTGTGGGCAAATACAGTACGCAGACTACTACGCCATGAGTGCATGCTGCCTCAGCGTCAGCGTCAGCGGCATCGTCCGCGCAGCTTGAACTCGTAGCGGAATGTGATCGGATTGCGTTGGATTTTATCCCGCCTGCTCGGCGCCCAAACGGGCGCGTAGGGGGACTACGCAATCCTTTGGGCAGCAACGCAGGCGGGTTGACACACCAGCAAGAGTGTCACGTTCAAAACAGGCGCATTATTTCTGCGCGACGCCTTAGTAACTGGCCGGACGCAGCGCCGCATCGGACAGCGGCACGATGTTGATTGGGCCACGCTGCCATTGCGAGCCCGGCTGATCTGCGTGGCGCACGTTCAGGCTCAGGCTGGCAGCGCGCGCACCGGTAAAACCGAGCGCAACCTCACCACTGGCAACCGATGTGGTCGGTATCGCTGTGCAATCAGGACAGAACCCGCGAAAGCTACGCATCGCGATGGCCTGTTGGCTGGTGCTGCTGCCGGCACCCAGCACCCAACGCGGTTGCTGGTTGGCATCGTAGAAATAGACCACGACACCCAACACCTCGCCTTCGGAATAAATGCTCAATCCCCAGCCCGACTGCGTTGGGTCGTACCAGATGCCGGTACGATCCGGCACTGTTGGCAACGGGGAGCTGAGCAAGGGCACCACCGATTCCTGGCCCGAGCGATTGCCCAGATGCCATTCGAACGTGGCGTGACGCGCGTCGATGACGTTGAGTTGCAGC
The DNA here is from genome assembly GCA_034440555.1 of Pseudomonadota bacterium. Classification (GTDB taxonomy): domain Bacteria; phylum Pseudomonadota; class Gammaproteobacteria; order Xanthomonadales; family Ahniellaceae; genus 0-14-3-00-62-12. Next base: position 3,588 of record JAWXCG010000201.1, on the reverse strand, counting down.
GTGCCCACAGCCTGCGCCGTCACCGCTCCGGTTGCGGCATTGCGCGTAAAACGATTCAACACACTCTGCCACGGCTGCGCAACCGGCGCCGCCGCCTGATACCAGACCGGAGTGCCGTCGTCTTCGTAGGTGTACCAGGTCACCGCGATGGCACCGGCCGCGTACTGCAAGTCGAAGCCATGTCCGCTGCGCTGCGGGTTGTACCAAAGCCCCGCGGCCAGCCGCGGTGCGGTCGATGCAGCATCGGCTGGATTGGAGCCCTGCGCAATCTCACGCGCATTGCCCAGGCCATCGCCATCGCGATCCACGCCCAGGCGTCGACCCAATCCCTGCGGAACGATGGTCCAGGTCTGCGGTTCGGACGCGCTGGCAAGATTCAACAGCGCAACATCCGTGATCAGCGCCGAGTCCGCCGAATCAGCGAATCGATCTGCGTTCGGATCGAAAACAAAACCGCGGCTGCCGTTATGCACGACCAGATCAACCTTGCGGGTGCGTGCCAGCGTCAGCAAACTTTGCGCCGCCACAGACCCGCCTGCCGCGGAGACGCGCAGTTGCTTGCCGACCGCGGCGTGCGTATCGAGTGAAACTGGAGGTGGACCGCCCAGCACTGGATTGACGTCACCAAAGTCGGAGCCGGCAAATGCCAGCATCAGCGCAACCAGGTCGGCCACTTCCTGATCCGAGCGCACGCTGAAAGTGCCTGCCGAAACAAAACGCGATATCGAGTCGACCGAACCGTCGTGCAGGAATCCGAATCCGGCCAGGCTGTCGACACGTCCCAGGTTCATGCCAACTTTGTCGTACTGGTTGCGCAGGTGCGGCACCTTGATCGATGAATTGGTCGAGCCATCGGTACTGACGATGCCCAGATGATTTTCGCCCATTGCCCCGATCGGCATGACCGAGCCACCGACGCTGAAGCCGAGTACGCCGAGAAAGAGCCGCCCGTTGGCTGCCATACCCGTCGGCAGGCTATGACAGCTGGCGCACTGGAACACGCTATCGAGCAGGCCGCGCGTGTAGAGCTGCACACCGCGGTTGGCATTGCCGACGCCGAGCGGCAAACCGGCCATGGCAAAACGTCCACTGGTGTAGTGACCGTCGAGCGGCAATGCACTCGGCAAGCTGTTGTCAGGATTTCGAAAAGGATTGGGCGGATATGCAACGGTGGCGAGAAAATTCTCGAACGCCTGCATCTCGATCGTTGTGAGTTGCCGGTCATCACCGAGCAGGCCTTCAAACGCGGGGTTGAAGGCCTCGATGCCGGCACGATCGCCGCGCCAGTGAAACGGTTCATGGCCGATGATGTCCTGCATCGTCTGCGTGGTCATCGGTCCTTTCATCGCATGGAAATCTCCGCACGGCTGCGATCCGATCACCGTCAGGCAGTTTTGATCAAACGGCGCCGGGGGCTGCGACGGATCGCCCAGATCCCAGGCCAAGCGATCCATGCGCGCATCGACATGACAGGAAGCGCATGAGGCCTGACCCAGGCCAGAGGTGCGATGGCTGTCGTACAGGAGCGGTCGCCCGGCACGAATGCTCTGCGGCAGTGGATTGAACACAGCAACGCGCTGCAGCTCGGTGTTCGCGGTGATGTCAATGACGGAAAGCGAGGCGTCGAAATGGTTCCAGACATACAGACGCGAGCGTGGTTCGTCCAATGCCAACCCGACCGGCCCCTGCCCGACCGCGATCGGCGTGCCGATGCGCAGACCCGCGGCAGTGATAACGACCAGGTGATTGGAGCCCATGCCCGCGATCCAGCCACGCTGGCCATCGCCGCGCCACAGAATTGCGCGTGGATCGCTGATGCTCAGATCGCGCAACTGCTGTGCAGTGGAAGAAGCGGTGTAATCCAGATGCGCATTCAGATCTGAAATCTGCCTACTCGGCGTTGACGTAGCGTCTACCCGAGCCAGCAGGGTGCGGACAAATCGACCCTGATTCTTCGGCTCGTAGCGCACCTCGTTACGGGCATCGGTGCCGACCATGGTGACCGTGCCGCTTTGCGGATTGACCGCCAGGGCCATGCCGATATTCATCAGTCCGCTGACGTAGCGCACCGAAAGTGAACTGCTATCAACGATCGCCAGATCGCGATCTGGCAGGTCCCAACCCTGGATGCGACCCGACGCCGCCGCCAGAGGCCCCGAAATAAAATCGCTCCAGTCGCGGCTGTTGTCGTCACGCCAGCGTTGATCTGGACCCTTGCGCACGATCAGACCCACGCGTGGCGGCGTCACTTGGACATGCAATGGCGGATCGAATACCGTGCCCGCGTTTGGGGGCGGATTGCGCCCACCATAGGGGCCGCGAGGATCGCTGACCGCATTTGGCAATGCAATGTTGTTGTTGGTCAATCCGCCCGCCAACAATGTTGTCGCATTGCCCGACTCGAACACGGCGACGTAGACCGAACGACCATCAGCACTGACCGCCAGCGCACGCGGATCTTCGCCCAGAATAGGAATGACTTGCGCAGCACGTGCACGCTCGGCCGTATCGAAAACCCACACCGCGTTGGCCTGAGAGCAACTGACGAAGGCTCGACCAGCCGCAAACACCACATCGAATGGCTCATCGGCGGTGACCAGGGTGTCGATCACCACGCGCCGCGATACATCAACTACGCTGACCGAATCGGAGATGTGGTTGACTACCCATAACTCGCTTGAAGTGCGGAAGCGAACCGATACCGGATCGACACCGACCACCACATGTCCAATCGAAACCGGCATTCCGCTGCTGACATCGAAAAACTGCACGCGTTGATCAGCCGTGTGTGCCACTGCGAGAAGGCGCCCATCGGGGCTCAGGTCGAGCGCGTGGATCGGGTGATTTTCCCAATTGACGAAGGGCAGATCCGCCGCACACACCGCGATCGGACACCACGACACGGCCAGCAACAGCAACGCGAGCAACAAACGGATGCGCACGGCGAAATCCTCGTTCCAATGCGGCCCAGCATATCCTGCGCTGGCATCCACAGGGAGTGCGCAGGAGTTTGTTTGCAACTGCGCTGCCAAGCCAAAATGAACGTCAGTTCAGCATCACGCACGGGACCGCTGGCAAAGGATCAGCGCGCCTCGATTCGCACCACGGCATCGGTCACCGCACGCGCTTTGGCCTGCACACCGGTGCCGGTTACAACTTGGCCTGCGCGCAGCGCGCCGATGTCCATCAGCCGTGCCAGGTAAGGTTCCACACCCATCAGCTCTGGCTGCGGGAAACCGATGGTGAACACCTCGGCGCCCAAACCCACGGTGTCGCTGGCGACACGCAGAAAACGCAGCGTTGTCGGTTTTTGCATCTTGAGAATGGCCAGGTCTTTGTTGCGATCGGTGCCCAACATCGTGGCGGTCATGCGGGTGCCGTCACTCAGATGCAAGGTGATGCTGCGGCTACGATCGATCACGTGCAGGCTGGTGGCGACGAGATCGGCGGAGATCAGAAAACCAGTAGCGCTGGAAGTCGTCGGTACACGTCGATTCAAACCCCATGTCGATTCAAACCCCATGTCGATTCAAACCCAACGCCGATTCAAACCCAACGCCGATTCAAACCCAACGCCGATTCAAACCC
>JAWXCG010000200.1:0-3980 GCA_034440555.1 Pseudomonadota bacterium | reverse complement strand
CGGGCGTTGTTGAATCGGGTGTTGTTGAATCCGGTGTTGCTGAATCGTGGATTGCGAACTCTGCGTCGCGCAAGCGACGCGCCTGCACTAGAACATGGCTAGGCCCACGCCTGGGCAAAGCCGACAACGAGCTGCGAACGCGGGACAACAACGGCGACGCGTTCGCCAAGAATTTCCATCAGCAAGCGCACGCGCTCGGTTCCAGATGCGGAATGAAACACAGCCCGTATGCCAGCGAACGGACCTTCGGTGACGCGCACCGGATCACCGGCGCGTAGTTGGGGCACGTCGAGTTGCACACAGCCGTCGACCTGGATGCGCGAGCGGATGTGTTCGATCACCGCATCCGGTACGTGTGCAGCCTGCTGGCCGAAGCGCACAACGCCGGCAACACCGCGCGTCGACCGCACTGGCCCAAGCGTCCAGCCATCGGCGCGCGCGCGCAGGAAAACGTACCTCGGAAACAGTGCTTCGACGGTGTCCTGCATGCCCCGGGCCGACCGGCGTTGATGCCGAACCTGGGGCAAAAAACAGTCGAAGCCTTGCCGTTGCAGGTGACCAATCGCAGATGCCTCATTGCGTGGTTTGGTCAGCACCGCAAACCATGCCAGGCGGATGTCTTCGACGACTGCGTTCATAGCGTGAACCTAACCGATCGGGGTGCTGCGTTCAAGCCGCGAACACAGTCTGTGCAGCCGCAATCGTCAACTTTTCTGGCCGCGACAGCGCGGCGCGGCTCAGGCGCAGCGCAAGCTCAGCGCGAATCGGCTCGAACCGCGGGTGGAATACTGAGCGCGAACAGCATCGCGAACACGGTCATCATCGCGGTAGTGCGTAGTGGATAGTCGACAACTGAATGCAACACCAACAACAACAAGGACATCCAGGCCAGACGCGCCGTCAGCAGTGACTCGGTAAGCGATGGCGCAGTAGTTCGCCACAGGCGCATACCCACCCATGCCAGGAGCAGCAGCAGCGCGGCGCAGACAACGGCAAACGGCCATCTTGCTTCCAGCCAAAGTTCCAGCGCGTCGTTATGCGCGTGATTGACCACGGCGTAATCGGGGCCAGCGCCGCTTTCTGCCTCGAATTGTGGATAGACCTGGTTGAACGTGCCAATGCCACTGCCCAGCGGCGCGCTTTCCCGAGCCGCTACATCGATCACGCGCGCGTACTCCCAGCGGCCATCGTGCAGCACATCGCTTTGCAAACGCTGCAGCATGCCGGACAACCCAAACTGCGCGGTGAACACCGCGGCCGTCAACAGCAACAGCAACGCGACGCCGCCGACACGCCGGCGTTCGCGCACCCGCCAAAGTACGGGCAGACAGAGCAACACGGCGAGCATCCCGAGCATCGCACCAGCGCGCGAACGCGAAAGCGCGATGCCGAGCACCAGCATCAGCGCAACGCCGATCAAGCCGATGATCCCGAGCAATTCGCTCGCCGATTCCTGCGTCCGCCGTTGATGCGCCCAGACCGCTGCGCCAATCGCGAACGATAGGCACGCCACCAGCAAAGCGGCCAGGTGATTGCGATTGGCGAAGAACCCCACCGCATCCAGCGTGCTGGTCGGTGAATGAAAACGCAGCAGACTGTGTTGACCGTCGGCCAATTGCGCCATGCCCAGCAGGATGCTGAGCACCGCCAGCGCAAGCAGCACAATGAGCAGCAGGCGCCGCTGAGCCTGGCGCAACTGCGATACCGCAGCGCACATCGCCAAGGCCGGCAACAGCGACCAAAGTGCACGTTCGGTGGCCAGCGGATCCAGACTCACATGGGCATCGACCGTGGTCGCCGCCGCGTGCATATCCAGCGCGAGTTGATGACGCAGCCCGCCGGACAGCCAGCTGCTTGCCGGCAAGGGCAGCAACTGCAGCAACGGCAGCGCGAGCACCAGCGCGATTGCGATCAGCAACGCGGGCGGAATCGAGGTCGCTGAGCGCCGCGAGGCAATCTGCGCGAGCATCAGCGCAACCGCGAGCAACTGCACCAGCACATCACCCAGGCCACCGCGTCCACCGCCGAGCATTAAGGCTAAGCTGAGTTGGAGGACAACCAATCCAAAAAACCATGCTGGCGCGGTCAGCGCTGAGGCATCAACGCGATCAGGAATCGGGGAGTCCAAGCGACGGATCAGGGACTGACCGAGGGATCATCGTCATTATTGATGATGAACACCGCAGCGGCGGCCATCGGCAGCGCGATCAGCAAAGCCGTGCGCCAGTTCGACGAGCTACCCGCGCCGACTGCTTCGGTGCCAGCGGGTGCGATGTTTTGCGTTGGTACCACGCCGCCGGCGCAGGTCGACGTCGCGGGCACGGTAATCAGTGTGTTGGGGCCCGCTTCGATTTCGCAGCCGTCATCGAAGGTTATCTGCGCTTTGCCGTCGTCGAGCGTCATGACGCGGTCACCCGTCTGCAGCGCTAGCTGATCGTAGGCAGCAACGAATTCGGTGCCTTGGTTCACGCGCACTCCGCCCTGAATGCGCGACAGCGTCGCGGCGGCCTGAGCCGAAATCGCGGGCCCCAAAATCAGGGCGACAGCACATGCGAACTGAAAACGCTTCACGGCAACCCCCTGTAGCAAAATCGGCCGGCAAGACCAGATAAGAAAAGCCTAGTCCACAATGCGGTCGGCCACAAGCCGTTAGCCCACATAGTGATCGACTTGCTAGGCCTTCACATTCAGCCCGCGGGCAGTTGACGCGACACGCGCAAGGCATCGAACCAGATAATTCCGCCGATCCGCTGCTCGGAGGGAATGCGTGCAGGCAGCTGCAAGCGCAGCCATTGGGCTTGGCATGCGTCGCCAGAAATCTCAAAGACCGCCGAGAACGACCGCCACGGCGCATTACCGTGCATGGCTTCGCTGCTGAGCAGCGCACGGCCGTCTTCGGCGCAGGTCAATGACCACACCAGGCCGCGTTCAGAACGCAGGTCCTCCAGGCGCACGCGACCCTGGAGTTGGTAGCGTCCTGGCGGCAATACCAGCAATTGGCTCAGGTGATTCGTCGGCACGCGCTGATCGTCAAAGGCCAATCGCAACGCTGCGCCGCTGTCCCCGCCCGCAGCCAGGAGATCGAATCGCACGCCTGGCGTCGCGTCGATGCGCCAATCGAATCCACGATTCGAGATCGGCAATTCGAAGTTGCCATTGAATACGTTGCCAATCACTTCGCGCGCCTCGGGCACGAGCGCGGCGGCCCACTGCACGTAGGCCTGCTCGTAGCGTCGCTCGTTGATCAGCCGTTCGACCCAAATGTTTGCAATGGCCGAGTCGATTCCCTCCGGCGCGGAACGCAGACGCTGCATCAGCCGCGCCGTGCCATCAAAATCGGGCGCCTGCTGGACTACCAGTGACAGCACTGTTGCGCGCCATGGCGGAGATTTGCGCAACGCTTCGACGAATGCAGGCTGCAGCTCGGGCTGCGTGGCAAAACCATGAATTGTCCCGGTAAGAGCCGGAATCAAGGTCGGCTTGGCGCTCAAGATGGCATCCAGATCGCCCATGGCCGCTGCCGCCTGCCCGTGCTGAAGGTGATGATTGAACAGCCAGGTTCGCGTCGGCACATCGCGCGGCAAGCGACGCGCGGCGATCCGATAGAGTGCGTACGCCTGCTTCACGTCGCCTTGGGCTTGCGCTGCACGCGCCAGCAGCCGATACGCGCGTGACTGCAGCGGGTTGGCCTGCAGCGATTTACGCGCCAGAGCGGTTGCGTCCGACCACTGACCGGCCTCGGCCAGTTGCTCGGCGCGCGCCGCCAACGCGAGTGAATGCTTTGGCCGCAGTGCCAGCGCTCGCTCGGGATCCCGCCGCGCGTAGTGATCGGCGAGCCCCAGAGTCGCAGCGCGCCAGCCGATCGCAATCAGCATTGGCACGGCTAATATCAGGGTTATCCAGCGCACTTTTTGCTGGGTCACCGCGCTTACTCAGCCTGGTGTCGGATACGAGCGATGCGTACGGCGCCGTCTTCGCGT
>JAWXCG010000199.1:0-6077 GCA_034440555.1 Pseudomonadota bacterium | reverse complement strand
GACGACACGGCGTAATTGTGCCGCGGCATTGATAATCGCGGTCTTGCCGTCACGGTGTGTCCATGCCTCAACCAGCATCCATTGATCGACGTGGCCTCGCGGCTGCGATCGGCGCCTACGCAATGTGGGGCGTGTTTCCGCTGTTCTGGCACCTGCTGCGTGAGGTGCCGTCGCTGCAGATCATCGCGCACCGGGTGATCTGGTGTGGCGTGTTTGTCGTCGGCTACTTGCTGATCAGCGACGGGATGGGCTGGTGGCGCAAGGCGTTCGCCGTTCCGCGCATCGGACTGATGTTGCTCGCCAGCAGCATCCTGATCAGCGTGAACTGGGGTCTGTTCATCTGGTCGGTCACGCACGGACACGTGGTCGAATCCAGTCTGGGCTACTTCATCAATCCGCTGGTGAGCATCCTGATCGGCGTCGTGGTGTTGCGCGAGCGACTCAATCGTGTGCAGAGCGTGGCAGTAGTCATCGCTGCGATCGGCGTGCTGTGGTTGACGGTGATGCATGGCAGCCCGCCATGGATCGCGTTATCGCTGGCGCTGAGCTTCGCGTTCTATGGTCTGATTCGCAAACTGGCCGCGGTCGATGCAATGGCCGGGCTGGCCATCGAAAGCCTGATCCTGCTGTTGCCTGCAATGGCCTGGTTGCTTTGGTCGGAGTGGCACGGCGGAGGTGCATTCATGCACAGTGGTGGACGCACCGATGTCCTGCTGATGATCGGCGGAGTGCTGACCGCCTTGCCGCTGGTCTGGTTTGCCTATGGCGCGCGCCGCATCCCATTTTCGCTGATCGGCATACTTCAGTACCTTTCGCCAAGCCTGCAACTGCTGTGCGGTGTGCTGCTGCTGGGCGAATCATTCAGTGCCATCCAGGCAATCGGCTTTTCCTGCATCTGGCTGGCGCTTGCGCTGTATGCAATCGATGGCATTTGGCGTGCGCGCTCTGCGCAGAAACGCTAAAGAGGATTGACCGTCCAGAACGATGAGTATGCCGGAACACAGCTACCGTTTTTGACTTCGGCACGGAACAAGGTGGTGTGCGTCAGTTCGTCAAAGGCCAGCGTCGCAGTCGGGTTGTCCAAACCAACCCAACGTTCTCCGTCATCGGTTGACTGTTCCCACTGGCGCACGCTGCCCAGATGCCCGGCCAGCATCAGCGTGCCTGAGTAAGCCGCGTCCGGACCGGTCACCATGCCGCCCAGGCTCGGGGCCGAATTGAGCACCAGGTGACCGCTCAACCCGTTGTTCATCGGATTGCTGTCATTGGCGATGTTTGCCGACGCGTCAAAGTGGAAAGTCCCCGCGATCGACAAGTCGGCCGGGTCGGCGAAGGTATGCGCCAGTGCACTGGTCGGCAGTAGCGTGGTCGCCAGTGTTACGGTTTCGGTGACTGGCTCGCTGCCAACAATCACATAGCTCAGGTCAAAGCGCGAGCCCGCTGGCAACGCGTCGCCGTGGTTGAACAATCGAATAGTCACTTTTTCGCTGGGGCCGAGCGCGCATCCGCTGAGCGGAGCGGTGATGATGGCGACCGAGAGATCGGTGGCGGCACTTGCACCCGCGCCGGCAAGGAGCAACATCGAGGCGATAGACGCGGAACAGACGGTGCGACTCATGGTGAGGAGGATCTCGAAGCGCGGCGGCGATGCATCATCATAGCCCGGCTCAAGCCGCCATCCAGCGGGCGGCGGACACGTTCATAAAAAAGCCGCTGCTACAAACCCACCTGCCGCGGCGTTCGTCCCAGCAGCTCGGGCAAACGATTGTGCACGGGCACGTTATCCCGGCGCAGCAGCTCCCAATGGCCAAACGAAAACGGCGTGGCGTGCAGCAGATCGCAGGCATGTGCCACGGCGCGGGCGATCAACCCTGGCACGCGTATGCACAAGGCGGGGCGCGACGTATACGTGCGTCGCAATGCAAGTATGTATTCGGGCAACGACAAGGGTTGTGGGCCGCCCAGATCAAACTCACGCGACCTGCCCAGATGCAGTGCGTCGGCGGAACGCACACATAAGTTGGCCAGAGCCTCTCCGAGCTCGGAAACATCCAACGCCGCAACGCGACCCTGTGCGTCTGCGGGCACCGCGAATATCGGTAGCCGCGATACCGCGCGCAACCACCAAGCACCGTAGCCGCCGCGACCATCCAACAACGATGGGCGCGCGATTACCCAATCGGCGCCGCTTGCACGTATTGCCTGCTCTCCGGCCAGTTTGGAAGTAAGGAAGCGGCTGCGTGCCGGCGCGTTGAGGCCGAGCGCGGAAACGTGCACCAATCGTTTGCGCTGACTCTGGCAGGCAACGGCCAGTGCGGTGGGCGCCAGCAAGTGCACGCGCTGGTAGGTGGCACGGCCGCGCTGGCGAAGAATTCCCACGCAGTTCAGCACCACATCAACGTCCGCGATCAGGGTTTGCCAATGCGCAACATCGGTATGCTCCTCAAACCGGACTTCGCGTCGCGCGCAGCCCGACGCCGAATGTGGAAGGCGATGATCAATGCGCTGCGGATGACGACTACCGACGATTACTTCGGCACCGGCGGCCACCAGCGCCGCGACCGCGTGCCGGCCAATGAATCCTGCACCGCCTAGCACCAATACCCTGCTGCGGCCGTTCTGCGACTGCGTTCCCTCGCCGATTTGCGCCACGCCCTTCCTAATCCGGAGCGCATGCCCCGTGCCAGGCAGCACTATAGAACGAGTCGATGTGAGCGCGGTGCACTGGCGATTGTGATGTGCAGCACACTGTGCAGGAAAATATCCGAACGTTGCGGAAAGTCAAGCTGCTACTTCTTCCAGCTGATCGGCAACCTGGATACTGCGTAGCGTGACACCTCGGTCGCGTTTGCTGCGTCACTTCCGACAGAAGTGGGTACGCGCAGTCCGAGACGCACTGAATCTGTCTTCGTCGATATCAATGGAGGTCGATGACATGGGCATCGCATTGGGCAGGCTTGCAGGGATAGAGCAGCCGGAGCAATTGTGCACGCGGCACAGCATTGGTTTGGCGTGCCGGCTTTGGCCTGTCAACTTGCGGTCGTGGTCAACCGCAGCGAAGCGATATGAAAACTGACCTGCAGATCGCGTTGTGCGGACTGTCGGCACGCGACCAGCGCACGGTGCACATGGTGCTCGCCAACAACAGTGGCGTTGCCGCATGCAGAAACTTTCAAGTCGTTGATCCGGCCAGTGCCAGCGCCATTCAAATGGTGATTGTGGACGAGCAATCAGCGTCGGGAATGGACGAGCTACAGCGACTGCGCGGACGCCACCCTGGCGTGCTGCCCATCTATATTTCCGACGATAGTCTCGCCGGCTCAGGCAGTTTGCGACTATCGCGGAGGTCGTTGCTGGTTGACTTGCTGCACGTGGTCAACGCGCAGGCCGCATCTGTCGCGGAACGCCCGATTACGCGACCGGTAGCGGCTGCTGCCGTCTCGGAAAAGGCTGTCAAACCTCCCGCACCGATCAGCAACATTGGTGCCGAACTGGCAGCCGCACGGGTCGAGAAATCGTCGCCGATCACCGTCCTGATTGTAGATGCTGACAAGGCACTGCGTAGCGAGCTGCAAGTTGCGTTGCTTCGGATCGGGGTGAAAAGCGTCCAGGCGGCAGATGCCGAGGAAGCGCTCGCCAGCGCACTGCACCGTCACTTCGATCTGATTTTTCTGGATGTGGAGCTGCCGCGTATTGACGGCTATCAACTGTGTCGCGAACTGCTGCACAATCCTTACACAGGCTCGACACCGGTGCTGATGCTTACCAGTCAAGCCACTCCCTATGACCGCGCGCGCGGTGCCTACGCCGGCTGCACTTCTTATCTGGTTCGGCCGCTGCAGGCACCCGCGTTCTATGAAACAGTGGACAAGGTACTGCTGAGTGCCTTCCACAATGATCGCGCTCAACTGCAAAAGCGGGGCTATCGGGCGTTGACTCAAAATACTGACAACAGGCCCAGAGTTATTCCTGTCTAGGCCCGTCCACCAGCGGTCCTGGTCGAGGACACAGTGCCGTGCGGCGCTGCGCTCAACAGTCTTGCGACAAGCGTTCGCTCACACACAGTCAGACATTTACCGACCCTGGATGCTGCTAGTCGACAAGGCGTTCGGGATACGTGTAAAGGTTCATGCGCTGGTCGCGCGCAAACGCGATCAGCGTCAGCCCGCACTGCTGCGCGAGCTCAATGGCCGCACTGGTCGGTGCCGAGACGCTGGCGAGCAGCTCAATGCCAACGCTGGCCGTCTTGTGCACCAGTTCGTAGGAGGCGCGCGAAGTGATGACGACGAATCCTGCGTCGACACCTGCGCGCGCGCGCGCACCGATGAGTTTGTCCAACGCAGTGTGTCGACCGACGTCCTCGCGCACGAGCAGGCCGTCCTCGTGCGCGAAGCCGGCGGCATGAACGCCACCGCTGGCCCGGTTCAACGCCTGCGCCTGGGCGAGTGCATCCAGCGCATTGTGGACATCGGAGGCGCTGAATCTTGCTTCGCTCGCTTTGACCGTGGCGAGTGGTCGCAGCGCAGCGCGCAGAGACTCGGCGCCGCACAGGCCGCAGGCACTGTTGCCGGCCAGATTGCGTCGACGCAGTTGCAGTGCGTCGAAGCGCGTCTGCGGAATATGCATCTCCAGGGTGATGCCTTGCGCGTCGCTGCGGGCTTCGATGAATCGCCATTCGGAACGGCTGGCGACGACGCCCTCGCTCAGCGAAAAGCCGAGCGCAAAGTCTTCGAGGTCGCATGGCGTGGCCATCATCACCGCGAACGCAATGCCGTTGAAGACCAGAGCGATGGCTGACTCCTGAATGACGCTGTCGTCGAATGCATGGCGCTGTGCACCGTGGACGCGCAGCGCTGGAAAACTACGCAGCGGCGGGATGGTCGACGAGGTCATGGCAGTGTGCTCAGCTGGCATTGGTTGCAGCGGCACTCGCGCGCAGACGTACTGGAATCGACTTGGACGCCGGTGTGCCGGCGCGTTCGGCGACGTGGTCGAGCGGCACCAGTGCGTTGGTTTCCGGGTAGTAGCTGGCCAGGCAGCCGGGCGGAATCGCATACTCGACCAAGGTGAATCCGCTGACAGTGCGCTCGCCATCGTGCCAGATCGAAATAATATCGACCAGATCGCCGGCGTTGAATCCAAACCGCAGCAGGTCGTGTCCTGATATGAAACAGACGCGACGCAGTCCACGCACGCCGCGGTAACGATCGTCGAGTCCGTAGATCGTGGTGTTGTACTGATCGTGCGAGCGCACGGTCATCAGCTGCAGCGTATCCGATGCCGATCGGTCGCCGGCGTCGTCGAGCGCATGCGCAATCAGCAGGGCCTTGCCAGCGATGGTCGGAAAGATGCGTTCACGCGCCGGATGATGCAAATGAAATCCGCCGCTTTGGCGCACCCGCGCATTGAAGTCTTCGAAGCCAGGAATCACGCGTGCAATGCGATCGCGGATTCGATCGTAGTCGGCGATCAGATCCAACCACGCTGTGCTGCTGTGTCGCAGGGTGACCGCAGCCAGTCGCGCCACGATCGCTGGTTCGGACAGCAGTTGCTCGGATGCCGGTGCTTTCATGCCCGACGAGAGATGCACCATGCTCATCGAATCCTCGACGCTGACTGCTTGCGCAGCATCGCCCTGCATATCGATTTCGCTACGGCCGAGGCAAGGCAGGATCAGCGCCTCGCGACCATGCACCACGTGTGAGCGGTTGAGCTTGGTTGAAACGTGCGCAGTCAGTGCACAGCGGCGCAGCGCTTCGGTGGTGGTAGTGGTGTCGGGTGTTGCCACCGCAAAGTTGCCGCCCATAGCAAAGAACACCTGCACCGATCCAGCGCGCATTGCGCTGATTGTCTCCACTACATCGTGTCCATGTGCAGCCGGGGGCGTGAACTTGAATTCAGCACCAAGACGATCGAGAAACGCTGCGCTGGGCTTTTCGTAGATCCCCATGCTGCGATCGCCCTGCACATTGGAATGGCCGCGTACTGGGCAGGGCCCGGCGCCGGGCTTGCCGATGTTGCCGCCGAGAAGCAACACATTCATCAGCATCTGTATGGTGGCAACGCTACGCCGATGT
>JAWXCG010000198.1:0-4358 GCA_034440555.1 Pseudomonadota bacterium | reverse complement strand
TGCCGTCGCCATGGCTGGGCGTTTTCGTTCGGTGACGATCTCTTCGTTCATCCCTCGTGGCAAGCTACCTTCCCTGGTGCGCTGCTCCGGCCCAGCCATCCATGGCTGGGCGTTTTCGTTCGGTGACGATGCCTGGGGGCATCGTCAGGGCCCTCACTCAAACCCATCGGAAAAAAGGGCGTTTAGGATTTCATCGTCGATGGTCAGAAACACGTCGGTGCTGGTGTTGGTGTCGACCGCGACCAGATTGGAAGCAGCCGAATCGAAGGCGATGAAGTAACCATCGCTACTCAGATCCATAAATGTGCCGGAGCCGGCATTGCCATTGTTGTTGCTGGGCGTGCTGCTCAGGCGATAGAGGAAGCCCGTGCTGCCGCGATACAGGTACGCCTGTTGCGCAACACCGATGACTGAACTGCTGCATTGCATGATCACGTCAGCGCGGTTACTGACCCGCGGGTCTTCGCAGGACGCCACCTGGGGCGGTAGCGGCACACTGACAAGGGTGTCGGCGATACGGTCGCGCAGCCAGATGCCGCTGCCGCTGGCGCCGGGACCGTTTGAGGCAAATGAGCGGAACACGATGAAACGCGCGTCCGCTGAAATCGAGGCAAATTCCGAACTGCTGTTGAAGGGAGTGCCGTTGATCAGCCGACTGACCAATGTAGTGGTGCCGGCGCTACGGTCGCGCAGGAAAATGTCACCGATGCTGGTGGCCCCACCTATCGTCGAATTGGCGTTGAACACCACGAAGCGGCCATCTGCCGACACCGCACGATTGGAAAGCCGGAAACTAAACGCAGTGATCGGCACCTCGTTCGAGTCGACGCTGACACGTTCCGGTGGTGCGCCGAGTGCATCGACATTGGCAATGAAAATGTCCGGAGCGTTGTTGGTATCCACGGCCACCAAGTTGGAAGCGTGCGACAGGAACGCGATGAATTGGCCGTTCTCAGAGATTGACGGATGCTGAGATGCGCCGTTCGGGGCCGCCCCGCCCAGGCCGCGGCTCACCAATGTTGTACCGAACCCCACCTCGTTTTGCGGCAATGCAAATGCCTCGCCGAGAAACACGTCGGCCTGGCCCGAATCGCTGCCGCCGAAATTGGTGGCCAGGCTTTCGAACGCAACTCTGTTGCCGCCGCCGGAAACCGAGGGTGCAAAGCTGTTGCCGTTGCCGAGGACGCTTACCGCCAGGATGAGCGAGCCTGCCGCTGGCGTGGCGCTGCTCAGATCATAGCGATACAGGTTGAGCCCACCATTGGCTGGTGCGCCCAGCGTGTTGGCGGTGGACACGAAATACAGAAAGCGTCCATCGCCCGACAGCGCCGGGTCGCGCACATCGCCATTGGCCTGGGCATCGGTGACTGGGTGGGTAACGCGACCCACCAACACCGGCTGCGCCAGGAGTTGCGCGGCGCAGCAGAACAGTAACGCGGCTGCAGCGAGTTTTCGGGAGAACGGTGACATGACGCATCCTTTTTATGGAATCCTGTCGCTTGATACGCAATAAGGTGACCGGGTTTGTCGGCACTCCACTGCAATCACATGTCAGCTATGGCCGGATAGTGGCGTGTTTGCTGTTAGGTGTACATATACGTCAGGAGCACAAACCCATGCGAGCAAGCCATCTGCTGTTTGCCTTCACGTTTATCGTCGTAGTCACCGCCCAAACCGCGTTCGCCGCCGAATCCGGTCGCATGGCCTTGCGGCCGCAGGCCTACGACGTGGAAAATCGCAGCATCGTGTCGAGCGGCGTTACCCGTCCGTTCGTGGTGTCGATTCCCAACCCACGCGTCGCTGGGCTGCCGCTGGTGTTTTCGCTGCATGGCGACGGCGGCAATGGGGCCGGCATGCGCGCTGCGCTACCGTTGGAAGCGCCGGCCAATTTCGGCGCGGTGTTTGTCTATCCCACGGCGCCGGGAAATGTCTTCGAGTACTTCAGCGACTTGGGACGAACGCGCGAAGTGCAGTTCGTTCGCGATGTGATCAACGCGCTGGACATCGAACTGGAGATTGATCGTAGCCGCGTGTTCATTACCGGCTTCAGCGGCGGCGCCACCATGGCCAATGCGCTGGGCTGTCGCATGGAGGCCGATGAGATCCGGGCACTGGGCATCAATTCGGGTTCGCTGTATCCCATCAACAACGACTTCACCTATACCGGCAATGGTGGCGTCAGCTGCGCACTGCCGGCGACGATGCTGGTCTGGGGCGTCAACGACATGACCGCGGGCGTGAGCTACGCAACGGGCCAAGGGGTTCGTGACAACCACGTCGCCACGCAGAATTGCGCCGCCAGCACGACGCCGCGTGACCCAGCGCCCTGCGTAAGCTACGACGCCTGTCAGCGAGATGTCGCCTGGTGCGCAATTCCGACAATGGCGCACTCGATCTGGAACCAGGCCGCCGTCGCGATCTGGGGGTTCTTCGCCGCGCAGTTGCCGCCAGTAGCAACGCCGACGCTCGCGGTCTATGACGAACTGCTGCAGAACGGATTTCTGGATTTTTCCTGGGGCGTGGTGGATTTCAACGCAACCACGAACCCACACGCTGGCAGCAAGGCCATCCTGTTCACTGCGCATAGCTTTCAGGGCTTGTCGTTTGCGCGACCGGCGCAGGCGGTTTCAGTAGCGGACTATCCCGAACTGCGTTTCTGGATTCGAGGCAACGCCGGCGGAGAGAATTTCAATTTCTCATTGCAAAGCGGCGCGACGCTGCATGCTGATGTGCCACTGAATCCATTCATCAGCGGCGGCACCGTGGCCGCCGGCGCCTATCGCGAAGTGCGCGTGCGCTTCGCCGATCCGCCAATCTCCTACGCCGGCACATTCGAGCGCATCAACATTCAGGACGCCAGCGGCAACGCGGCTGGCAGTCCACAAATCGTGCGCATCGACGATGTGCTGCTGATCGGCGCGAGCGCTCCGGCGAGCGGCGATTTCGCCAATGGTTTCGAGAACTGAGTGCGATCCGATCGGCCCACTCAACCGCGCGGAGCGCGGCCGTCAATGCCGGGCAATGTCAGCGCGATCAGCCTGGGCCGCTTTCGGATCAGGTGATTTCAAAGCGGTCCGTAACAGCAACGCGGCTGCGTACAGCACCACGACCACGACACCCCAGCGCAGCGTTTCCAATGGCAGCGACTTGACGACATACGCTGCCAGCAAAACCGCCGGAACGCCTCCGATCGCCAGTCCGAGTACGACGCGCAGGTCGATGCGATCAGCACGCAGGAAACGCACGCCGCTGATCGGCATGAGAAACGCGCATGCGCCCATCATCACCGGAAACGCCGCCGTCGGATTCAGTCCCATCAGGCTCAGCATGATCAACGATGGCGCATACAGCCCGATACCAAAGCTCATCAACGCGCCGAGCAGGAAATGCGCTATTACCGCAATCACAAACAAGTTTGATGGCAGTGCCAACGCGCTACCACCGGCAGGCAGCATGCCCATATTGGACAACGCGTAAAGCGCCGCCGCGATCAGCATGGCGATGCCCACTACAGCTTGCACCGTGCGCACGGGCAGGCGCACGACCAGAGGTGCTCCGACAGTTGCGCCTGCAACCGCAGCGACGATGCATGCCACCAACAGCCAGATGTCCACTTGAACCAAGGTGATGAAGATCAGCGCCTGGACCACGGTGGGCAGCGCATGGCCAACGTTCAACGTGGCCGGAATAAAACTGTCTGGCACCAGCTTGCGCAATTTCAGCCATGCCGTCGTTGGCGCGAAAGATCCAATGCCAAGCGTGTCAAAAAAATCAGTCACCGCACCCAGGGCAATCGCCTCGACATTGGGTCGCAATTCTTGTCGCCGACGCGCCGCACGCAGCAACAGGATCAGAAACGCGACACCGAGAACGCCGAGCAGCGACAACAAGACAACGACAGCCATGCGATTTCCTTTGCCGTAGGTAACCTCTGAACAAGTCCGGAGCCGCGATAGCCCCCTGAGTCAGGGGGCGAAAAACCGCAGGTTGACCAGCTCCGCTGTTGAGAGCGGGGGTTTGGCGAGCAATAAGCAGTGTGGCGAAGACGAAGTGGTGACTTATTCAGACCTTCCCCAGGTAACAATCCGGTGCGGTCGACTGTCGCGCACATTGAGCGCCCGGTCAACGATCCTCCTGACTTGGCTCGGTGACTACTTCGAGCCCGTCAACGGATACCCGTACAGCGAGCCCTCAATGGTCGCAAAAACCAAGGTATCACCGTCGCGCGCAAGCGAGCCGGCAATGCCCCATTGATGACCACCGCTGTCGGCGAGCGGGCGGCGCGTGAGCAGCTTGCCCGTGTTGCGGTCAAGCGTGCTATAGCTGGCGAAGTGATCGATGGAATAGGGCACGCCGCC
>JAWXCG010000197.1:0-15789 GCA_034440555.1 Pseudomonadota bacterium | reverse complement strand
TTATTGCTTGCCAAACCCCGCTCTCAACAGCGGAGCAGGTCGCTCTCAACAGCGGAGCTGGTCAAAACCTGCGGTTTTTCGCCCCCTGACTCAGGGGGCTATCGCGGCTCCGGACTTGTTCAGAGGTTCCCTAGAGGGCTGCACCGCCGATACCTATGGACGCGTGCTCACTGCGGCGTGCCTGGTGGCTTGGGCACCGCGCCAAATTGTCGGCGTACCCGCTGAGTTTCCGGATGCGCTTCGCCATAGACCTTGATGTGGATTGCCAGTGCTTCGCGCAGCACGGTCTCGGCTTCGGCTTGTCGGCCGAGCGATTTCAAGGCGAATGATTTGGACTCCATCGCCTGGGCCATGTCATGGCTGCCCGCCATGTTGAACTTGCGCAAATCCGCCATTGCGGCGTCGGCTTCAGTCAGTGCATCGTCGGCTCGGCCCAGTCGGGCCAATATCCCGGCACGATTGGCGCGAATAAGTGCGCAGTAAGGATGATCGAGCTGACGCTCCTGACAGATTTGCCATGCATGATCGATGGTGGCCAACGCACCGGGATGGTCGCCCGCCCGGTTCATCCATATCGCGCGGTCGCGCAACGGATGAATGATTTCGTCGCTGGCCAGTGTCGTGTAGATGGCAATGGCTTCGTCAAACTGCGCGTATGCTTCTTTGGTTTTGCCAAGCTCCTGGGATTGCCAGGCGATGTCGGTGAGTACATCGGCAATCCAGGGGTGTGCACCAGAATATACGTTGCGGGCAATGCGCAAACGACGTTTGTTGAGGGCGATGGACTCGGCAATCTCGCTTCTTCGGTACAGTACTTCGGAAAGGCCGCTGAGCGAGCTCTCCAAGCCAGGATAATCGGCACCGAAGGATTTCTCCATGCCGGCTATCGCTTCGCGATAGGGTTGTTCGGACTCGGCGAGGCGCCCTAAATTGAACAGTGCGGTACCGAAATTGGCAAGGGTATTGCTCAATGCCGGGTCGCCCGGTTTGCCGAACTGGCGTTGAACATCGATGGCGCGTCGGATCAGTTGCAATGCCTCTTCCCGGCGGCCTTGCGCTTCACGGACTGCCTGCAGGTACGACAGCCCATTTACCAAAGCCAGTGGATCTAGATCAGCGTTCTTTTCGAGTATCGCAATGGCGCGCTCGACTAAAGGTGCGGCCGACAGCGTGCGCTGGGAATAGATTTCAATCGACGCGCGATTGAGCAATGACTCCGCGACCGCGGGATGGTCGGGGCCGTAGGTTTTCTCGGCTTGCGCAAGGGCGCGCTCGAACAGCCTCTGTGCCTCGTCAAAACGACCCTGTCCGGTACGAATTTCGCCGAAGTCGTCGAGCAGGTCAATCTGCAACTTGGGATCGTCGCCCAAATCGCTGTCGACGCGTGCAAGTGCCGCATCCACTGCCTGCGCCACGGTCTTGGGCGCATCCGCAGCGCTGCGCAATGGATCGGCGTGCACAAACGTTTCCATCATGAAATCCTTCACGCGCTTGGTGCGCGAAGCAGACTCCACAGCGGCCGCAGCCTCGCGCTCAGCGCGCGCTGCTTCGACTTCGGCGCGCGCTGCGCTGTGGCGCGCCAGATTGGCCTGCCACAGCGCAATCACCAAGCCTGCAACAATCCCGAGTATGGCCAGCACGGCGGCCGTCACACCGCCGCGATGACGCTTGACGAACTTGCGCACCCGATAGTTGAGCGTGTCGGTTTCGGCGCGTACCGGATGACCATTGAGATACCGACGGATGTCGTCAGCCAGTTCGGCTGCACCTTGGTAGCGTCGCTCGGGTTCACGCTTGAGAGCGTGCAGCACGATCGTGTCGAGATCGCCGCTGAGTTGGCGCGCCAGGCGCTGCTGCTGGAGCTGCGTCGTGCTCCCGCTCGGGTCTGATCTCAGTACCGCGGCACTGGGTCGAGTCAGACTTTCCTGATCCAAGTCGCGGGTGACTTGCTCCAGATCTTTGCCGCGGCGCTGATGGGGTGAGGTTCCAGTAAGCAGCTCGTAAAGAATCACACCCAATGCGTAAACATCGGTCGCGGTGCTGATTGGTTGTCCCAAAATTTGCTCGGGTGCGGCGTAATTGGGTGTCAGCACGCGCATGCCGGTGCCGGTGAGGTGTTCGTCATCGGTCTCATCGAGCAATTTGGCGATACCAAAATCCAGCAGCTTGGGTTGGTTGTCCACTGTCAGCAACACGTTCGATGGCTTCAGATCGCGATGCACGATCAGGCGACGGTGCGCATAGGCCACCGCATCACAGATCTGCAGGAACAGGGTCAATCGCGCGTTGACATCAAGCGCGAGCGCGTTGGCGGCTTCGATCAAACCGCTGCCGTCGACAAATTCCATGACCAGAAAGGGCAGGCCATCGTCACTCAGCCCGCCATCAATCAAGCGCGCGATTCCGGGATGCTCGAGCTGGGCCAGGATGCGCCGTTCACGCAGGAAGCGACGCACGATGTCTTCGCTGTCCAGTCCACGACGTAACAGCTTGATCGCTACTTTCTGTTCAAAATCGGCGCCTGGTCGGCAGGCTTCGTAGACTTCGCCCATGCCACCGCGGCCGACACGACGCAGCAGTTGATAGGCACCAATGTGTTGGCCGCTGCGATCACTGGGTGTTGCAGGCGGGGGTTCAATTCTGCCCGCGAGGTTTTGCGTCAATAAATCAAGCAGGCCTTGCGATTGCTCATCCTTGGCAATCCAGCGTGACAACTCCAATGCGACCTCGGGTTCTGCGATGCGCAGGGCAGTCAATCGAACGGCGCGCGCTTCGGCGGTCTGATCATGTAGTTCGTCGAACAACGTCGCTACCCGCTTCAGTTTTTCCGCATCATTGTTCATCGCTGGCCGCTCCATCCAATTGCGTGTGCAAGAAAGCACGTGCTTTACGCCAGTCGCGCTTGAGTGTGCGTTCGGACATGCCCAGTTTTTCGCCGGCTTCTTCCAGGCTCATGCCGGCAAAGAAACGCAACTCCACCAATCGCGAGAGCCGCGCATCAAAAGTTTCCAATAGGGTCAACGCCTGATCCAGCGCCAGCAGATCGGTTTGGCCAAGTTTTACGTCTTCGGCATCCTCGAGGGCACCATCCAATGAAGTGATATCGGCATTGCCTCCACGCTTGCCGGCAATTTCCGCTCGCAATCGGTCAATGGCAATCTGTCGCATTGCACGCGCCGCGGTCGCGAAGAAATGCGCGCGGCCCTCGCTGCCCAATGACATGCCGCGAATCAGACGCAGATAGCTTTCATGCACAAGCGAAGTCGCCCCCATGCCGGCGCCCTCCACTCTGTGTCGCTGGTGTCCAGCGATTGCGCGCAGCTCGGCGTAAACGGCAGTGAACAACTGATCGGCCGCGCGGCGATCGCCGCCCTGTGCCCGGCCGATTAAATCGGTGAGTTCTTCCGTCATGAGCCGGCCCCGGATGATTACAGCTGCATCCTATTGAGGCCGGCAGGGTTGTGGCAAGCGCACTGGCGCAGAGCGCATTTTCGGGTTTTCTGTTTTCCATGACCGCGCATACGTGTAAACCACCCAATTCGGGACACGGAACCAGCGCATGGCCCCGTTTCTGCGGTTTATTCGTATTCGCTTGTAAAAGCCGAAAACCCAAAAACGCGAGATTGACGTAGTCAGAACGGGAGAGATCGAGATACAAGTGGTCGGGATGAAACAGACACCGTTTAGCCGCTGCGCATTTCGCGCGCAGCGCTGCGAACGCTGTTGCTGAGGGTGGCGCTGCCGCTGGTCTTGCTGTCGATGCTGATTGGCACCGCCAGCGCGCAGAACTACACACCGAAGCAAACGCTGCACCCGCCGGCCTCCGGTGAAGGTCTGCCGGTTGGGTATTTCGATGCAGAAGTAGCCGTGGACAGGGATCTGGCCGCGGTCGCACAACGCCCTGGTGAGTCAAACGACACGTTGCTGCGTGGCTATCGGCTGCCGGTGTTTGTCCACTCCACTACTGCTGTATTGCCCGCTGCTCTGCGTCACAGCGGCACTAGCTGCCTCAGCGCCGGTTGTCAAAGGCCGTCTGCACAGCACAAGCGCGCGTTTCGTGTTGATCGATGCGGTTGCGATGCCCTACCTAGGGAACCTCTGAACAAGTCCGGAGCCGCGATAGCCCCCTGAGTCAGGGGGCGAAAAACCGCAGGTTTTTGAGGGGTTGGCAAGCAATAAGCAGTGCGGCGAAGACGAAGTGGTGACATATTCAGACCTTCCCTAGGTGACGAACTCAAAGTCGTGCTGAGTTAAAAGTCGTTTGATCGCGCCAAGGTTGCCGAGGACGGCGTTCTCAAATTTCTGGACATCATGCCTCTGCGCAACGCGCAGCGTATGGCCGGAACCGCGCGCTGGAAAAGCGGCAGCGAATTGCTCGAAGCAAGCTTTGACGTGCCCATCCAGCGCAAGCTTGGACATTAGGCGTCGCGCAGAAATAATGCGCCTATTTTGAACGTGACACTCTTGTTGGTCTTTTAACCCGCCTGCGCTGTTGCCCAAAGGATTGCGTAGTCCGACTACGCGCCCCTTTGGGCGCCGGGCAGGCGGGATAAAATCCGGCGTAATCCGATCACATTATTTATGCGCGACGCCTAGTGCTCGGCGTACCCATGCCGGCAGACGGCGGCGCAACGGTCAAGATATTACTGCCACATGAAGCGACTGTCTTGAAATGGTGCGCCCTGCTTTTGCGTTCGAACGCGGCACCCGAACGCCATCAAGGTTCATCGTTGTCAGCCTCATCGAGTTGCGCATGCAGAAAGGCGCGCGCCTTGCGCCAATCGCGTTTGAGCGTGCGCTCGGACATGCCGAGTTTCTCACCAGCTTCTTCCAGGCTCATGCCGGCGAAGAAGCGTAACTCCACCAGCCGCGACAGCCGTGCATCGAATGATTCCAACAGCGTCAGCGCCTGATCCAGGGCGAGCATATCGGCATGGCCAAAGTCGGTGTCAGTGGCACTCTCGAGCACGCCATCCAGCGACGTGATGTCGACACCGCCACCACGTTTTCCGGCAATATCAGCACGCACCCGATCAATGGCAATCTGTCGCATCGCGCGCGCCGCGGTCGCAAAGAAATGCGCGCGGCCCTCGCTGCCCAGAGACATGCCGCGAATCAGCCGCATGTAGCTCTCATGCACCAGCGAAGTCGCGCCCATGCCCGAACCTTCAACACGTTGACGCTGACGTCCAGCGATGGCGCGTAGTTCGGCGTACACAGCGGTAAATAATTGATCGGCCGCACGACGATCGCCGCCCTGCGCCCGACCGATCAGATCGGTGAGTTCTTCCGTCATTTGCCTGCCCCGGCTCTTGCTGTGCGCATCGTATGGATGCAGGTGTGGTTCTGGCAAGCGTCCGCTGGGCAAATTGGTCTTCAAGCCAGCAGTCCAGGCCCGGGTTCCCGCTGCGCGGCGAAAAGAATGCGCCCTGATGTGCCTTCGCCATCCCCGCAGGGAATCAAGGCGAACCCACGCTGCCTCACCTCAGATGGGGTCGCGTTCTTCTCTCGGCTTCGATTTCCGGTCGCCCAGCAGGCTGCTTCCCACCAGTGCGCCGCCCAGTACGAACGCCGCCAGGAACAGGACCAACGCCAGCGCCGGATAGCCGAACAACTGCAGCGTGGACGGGACACGCATCATCAGCGCTGCGCCAAGGATCAGCCCTGCGGTGATCACGCCGGCGGCGATCCGGTTGGCGATCTTCTGCATGCTCTCGATCAGCCGCGCTTCCTCAAGGCCGGTGATATGGACCCGGAAACGGTTGTCAGACAAAGTGCGCAGCAACTGCGACAACCGGCGTGGTGATTCCCGCAACAACTCCTGGACTTCGAGCAGATCGCTGGCCACGCGATTGGGCGCGAACATCAGCTTGAGCTGCCGCTGCATCACCGCCTGCAGGTGATCTTCGATGATCTGCTTCAGCGGCAGTTTGGGGTCGAGCGCCGAGCACACGCCCTCGAGATTCAACAGGGTCTTGCCGAGCAGCGGCAGCTCGGCTGGTGAGCGCAGTCCGCAAGTGGCCCCTACCCGCGTCAACTCGAGCAGAAGCCTGCCTTCCGAGCGTCCCGAGTTCAGCGAAGAGGAATACTGGGCAATCATTCGCGCTATCTCGCGCGAAAACGTGCTCTCGTCGAAATCCTCCAAGCGCGTGCTCAGGTGAATAAAGGTTTCGGCCGCCTGCTCGCCACGTCCGTCGACGATCGCGAGCAGGAGTTTCAACAACTGGTCGCGCATCCGCGGCGGTACATGCGCCACCATGCCCAAGTCGAGCAGAGACAAGTGACCGTCGGGCGTGACCAGCACGTTTCCCGGATGCGGATCGGCATGGATCAGGCCATGCACGAAGACTTGATCAAGGTACGCACGCACCAGGTCGCTCGCGACCTCGCCCAGGGACTCGGCGGGGTCAATACGGCGCAACTCCGAAATCTTGGTGACCTTGTCGCCAATTACCAGCTCCATGGTCAGCACTCGGGCCGTGGAGTAGTCCCAGATCGGCTTGGGAACACTGATGCGCGGATAGTCCTCCAGGTTGCGCGCGAACTGTTCCAGATTCTCCGCTTCGCGCCGATAATCAAGCTCGTCGGAAAGCGTCTTGCGGAATTCGCCGATCCATTCTGAAAAGCCATAGCGCCGTGGTGTGTCGCTGACCATCC
Organism: Pseudomonadota bacterium; assembly: GCA_034440555.1. Taxonomy (GTDB): domain Bacteria; phylum Pseudomonadota; class Gammaproteobacteria; order Xanthomonadales; family Ahniellaceae; genus 0-14-3-00-62-12. The sequence continues at coordinate 9,132 of JAWXCG010000197.1, read as the reverse complement.
CGATCGTTCCAGCCAGACGGGAGAGCAGGTCCAGATCCTCGCGAAGAGCTGCCGCGACGTCCGGGCGCTGCACCTTGACCGCCACGGGTCGGCCATCACGCAACGTCGCCGAGTAAACCTGAGACAAGGATGCCGATCCGATCGGCGTGTCGTTGAACGTGGCGAACAATTTGTTGATATGGACGCCCAGTTCACTTTCGATGATGTCACGCATCGTGACGGCATCGATGATGGCAACCGCATCCTGCATGCGCTCGAGTGCAGCGAGATACGGCGCCGGAACGAAGTCTGGACGGGTCGATAGGGCCTGCCCGATCTTGACGAACGTTGGTCCCAGGGCTTCCAGATCCTTGGCGAAGTCTTCGGGCAGCCCCGCACTGACCTTGCTGGCATCGACGTCGGCAAACAGCGGATCGTCCAACGCCACGCCGCTGAGGATTCCAGCATTGCGATATTTCAGGAAAAACCTGGCGATGCTGGCGAGACGGTTCGGGTTCACCTGGATTTCCTTGCTCGACGAGTGGCAACGAGGGAAGCGACGCATCTGCGCCGTGAGCCACTAATTGCGCTCCGGCTCGCCGAGCTGCATTCGCGCTTGGCGCCCATCGCCATCAGCGTCGCCACGATTGGCCGCGCCGATGGACTGCGATTGCAGATGATGACCCACTGGGCCGACGTGGTAAGTGCGCTCCCGAACATACCGCGACATGGATTCTGCGTGGAATGATGATGCCGAGCGGGAGCGGCGGGGCGTCTTTCATTCATTCAACGGAGCGGGTTGTGACCGACCGACCAAACGGGGTAGGGATCATTCTTGCGGCCTTCCCCGTTTCACCCCTTGGCTCGACTCGCGAGCGATTCCCCACGCGCGAGCAACTGTTAATTGCGCGACATCGAGGGTTTGAGCCGAGGTAGAACGCCTCCGATTTCAATCGTCGATGAAGTAACCCGTATCGCGATGCCATGCGCCGTCTGAACTGTCCAGGCGAAAGCGGAAGTCGGAGTCGCCAGTGGAGTCGAGGTCGTAACTGTAGAGAGAGAGGCGCTCGCTGGAGCCGAGCTGATAATCGCGATACATCGACCAGGAGTCTCCCGTGCTGTCGCGCTTGTAGTAGCGGAAACGGGTGGTGCCGGTGCAGGACACCGCGCGGATGCTGGCGACCTCGCCTTCGTCACCGAGTTGGCTGGACATGATGCGGTTGGTGGATTTATGCAGTGTATTTGCGCACCAGTATGAGTGGTCGCCATCGTAAAAATGGTCGGCGTAAAGGTCGCTGAGCTCGGGGGTGCATTCATTGTTTCTGAAACTTTGATACCCGGTAGCGCCTACGCAATAGCTGGCGATGGTGGTGATCGGGGAGTCAAAGATGCGGAATACTTTAGGGTCGGCGCGCAATGCTCGTAGTTGCTTCGCGGCTTGCGGGTCAGTGCACGCCCGCCACAGAGCTTTGGGAATGGGTTGCGTACTGAGCAAGCCGTAAATCTGTGCGGGGCACAGGCGAATTGATTTGCTGCTTGCGTATTCCATCAGCGGCGCAAGAACATTGCTGCTCTCGACTCCGATTTCGGTCAGCAGTAATACTTTGTCGTCGATTTGCTCAAAACGCACGATGCTGGTGCCTTGATTGAGCTCGGCCAGCAGCACGGTCTCATGACTGCGGTCAATCGACGCAGCGCAGACCCCGTTTGCCGCCAATGTGGCGCAGATCAATAATCTAATTTTCATGAATTCCTCGATAGTGATGCGCTTGCTGCGCATGGTTGTAAACGCCAAAAGCCGTTGATTACGAACACTTTGAAACAGCAGTCAACCCGATGGACGCGACCTGGCTGAACGCATTTGCTGTCTCCCCGATGTTTGGGAAGAGCTGAGTCGAGATTGGGCAACACACCGAGGTAGCTCCTGTGCAGCGATGCCTCAATGCGCATGAGCATCAACGCAGTCGATGCTGCAGTGTCTGCAAATGTGCTCGCAACCGGCCTTTTCTCGCGATTGATGGATGCTTCTGGTTACGGCAAAACCCCGGAAGCAGGGCCACTCGCGGTCAAACAAAAGTTTGCGCAAGTTACCTGTGGAAGTCGTCAGCAGATCAAGACACCATCGACCCGAACAACATCATGCGTGAGAACGGTGACAGCGCCGTTCGGGTGATGCCGACGGCAGCGGGACACAATCGCATTACCGCAAACCGCATCTTTGACAACGATTCCCCGGGCATTGATCTGGGCAGCGACGGCGTCACCGCCAACAGCTTCGACCCACAGTTTTGCAATCCGACCACTGGCTGTGCTGCCCATCGCGAACAGAACTTCCCGGTGCTTATCGAAGCACTACGCCTCACCACCTCGATTCACCCAGTCAACAAGCCAGTTCGGATCGAAGGTCGAGTGACTTCAGTGATCGGTGGGGCCCTATCGGATTGAGTTTTTCAGTGACGATAGCTGTTACAGCCAGGGTTAAGGGCAGGGTGCCAACTATCTCGGCAGCATTGATCTGACCGTTGCCAAAGCCGGAATTTGCAGCAGTGGCAATTGCCAGGCCGCCTTTTCGATCCACCTGCGTCAGCTTGGCCTGGCGGTGGGTGATGTGATCACCGCTACTGCGACCTCGGCGGCCGGCGACACCTCCGAATTTTCCGAATGCACTGTTCTGCAAACCGAAACATCTCCGAGAACCGAAGCAATCTTCAAGAGCGGATTCGAAAACTGACGCCATTGCAATCGCTTTGAGTAGGTCAGCGTGCTGCACAAGGACTGCCGCAACGTGTCGTCGCGGTAGGTCTTTCTGACGCATCCCGAAAATGGCGAAGAACGGCGGGAGCAAGTTCTCGCATTGCTTTGGCGCAGCGCTTGCACGTATAAAATCATCGCGCTGGCGGTCCGCTCCGGGTGTTCTCCATCGATCGCTATAATGGGTCGAGATACGTCGCCTGGCCCTGGTCGATCTTCGGCCAGAGGCTGCGCGGTCGCTTGGCAAAGCTCTGCTGATGTACACGCCAGACATTGCCTGTGGCGATCGCATAGAACGCCAGCATCACCCATGGCACGGCGCGTGACATCAGATCCATGGCCCCGTTGCCGTCGTCGAAAATGGCATAGATGACAACCACGGCGATGGCGATGCCCGCCAGCATCAGCGCGGTGTACATCCGATCAAAGGTCAAAGTGCGACGTCGAATTTTTTCGAGCGCGGACGCAGATGGCAGCGTCCACAGCTCGCGCAGTCGCTCAATGAGCGACCAGACGAAGGGCAGGAATATCCACATGCCCATGGCCCAGGCCATCTGGATCATGGCGATCGCATCCGGATACATCACCAGGATGCCGGCGCCAATCAGAATGCCCAGCCACCAAGGCGGCGAATGGCGCAGTCGACTCGCGACATCGATCAGCGTGGCACTGAGCATCAATGTCGCACCTTCCGCAAACGCGGTGAATCTCAGGGCCTGCGGGTCAAGCCACTGTGCGTACTTCGGCGCGAACAGAAACATCGCGACCGTCGCGACTACCGCCAGTTCAGGCAGCAACTTGCTGAGCATTGAGCCGCGGGCATCAACAAACTCGGGCTTGCGAAATACGGCACCGCGGGCTGCGCGCATGGTGTTGCTCCTCCCAAGGAAGGTCTGAATAAGTCACCACTTCGACTTCGCCGCACTGCGGGTTGCTTGCCAAATCCCCGCTCTCGACAGCGGAGCTGGTCAATCTGCGGTTTTTCGCCCCCCTGACTCAGGAGGCTCGCGGCTCCGGACTTGTTCAGAGGTTCCCTGCTGGGCTTAGTGCGTAGATCTTTTTTCGGCGCAGTTGGGCCGCAGCGGCTACTTCGGTTGGCCATCATCCAGCAGATGCGCAAGCTCTTTAACGCGATCATCCGCTGCACCGAATTCTGCAAGGAGAATGTTGCGCGCGGCTTGCCAGTCAAGTGTTGCGGCATCGCGCGATCCTGATCTGGCCCGCAGCTTGCCGCGCAACAGTAGTGCATCACCCAAGCTCGGATCGTCGACGTTATCAGTCTGCAGGAATGCTATCGCGCGATCGAGCAAGGCACTGGCTTCGGTACTTTCCTGATTCTGGGCGTGCAAGGCTTCGGCTAGCCAAATTTCGATGCTGGCAACGCTGACGTGGTCATCGCCGCTGATGCCACGCTGCACGCTCAATGCCTTGCGGTACGCTGCTTCGCATTGCTTCCATTGCTTTGCCTCGAACAGCACTTCGGCCCAGGCTTCATACGCGTGGGTTTCGTCGAAGGTGTTGGGCTCGGCAATCGCCAGCATCGCTTCGTGGGCGACCTTGCCCTCACGTATCGCGAGTGCTGGTTGCCCGGCCGCGGCGCGCGCTTTGGCAAGCCTGAGCGCTGCGCTGTAACTGTAGACGTTGTCCGGACCCAAGGTCTTCTTGTATTGAACAATCGCATCCTGATAATGCGCAATGGCGCGATCGAACTGGTCCTGCTCCAGCGCCGCTGCGCCCTGGAGGATGGAGATCATGCCGAGCTCGGCAGATCCGAGCTTGGCAAAAATACGCTTGGCGGTTTGCCAGTAGCGCTCGGCTTCGACGTAGCGAGCCTGGCGGCGCATCAGATCGCCCAGATGCATCGAGATCTGACCGATTATCGGATGATCCTGATCGAGTGCCGCCTGGGCCGCGTCCAGCGCAGCGGCAAACACCGTTGCTGCTTCGACGTACCTGCGCTTGCTCTTCAACACACTGCCAAGCATCGTGCGCGGATACACCAGTTGTGCGTGGTCCGCGCGGTCCGTGCTCTCATAGCCCGCGATGACCTGCCGAAAAATAGACTCGGCCTCGTCCAGACGATCCAGTTGATCGAGCACCACGCCAACGTTGTACAAACGCTGCAAGGTGTTGTTGTGCAATGCACCGCGAACGCGTGCGAATACTGCGTGGGCGTGTTCTGCAAGCGGCAGCACTTCCGCATTTTTGTTCTGCTCCAGCAGCAGCCGGATCAGGCGTGTCTCGGCCAGTGCCGTTTCGATGGTGTCGTGGCCGGAGGTCTTGCGCAACGTTGCCAATGAAGTGTGAATGGCTTCGGTCGCCAATTCGCGTTCACCCAGCGCGAGCCAGGCACCGCCTAACGCCGACAAGGTCACCGCATATTCGGTGGACGCCTTACTCCACGTCTGTTCGTGCAGTTTCAGGGCGGATTGCAGATGCGGAACGCTTTGCTTGATATCGCCCAGGCTGAACTGAAGATCGGCCAATTCTCCAATGATTTCCGCCTGGACTTCGATGTCCGTGGCGAACTCGCGCTTGGCCTCGGCGATGCCGCGTTCGACCAGTTCGCCGGCCGTAGCGGCGCGCGCTTTCTCCCGCATCAGCGGGCTTTGCTCACGAAATAGTGCTAGCACGAAGTCTTTGACGTGCTCGGCGCGCGAAGCCTGCAAACTTGCCCGGCGTGTTTCGGCATCGGCACGTTTGGCCTGCAATCGCGCCAAGTCGGCCTGCCAGAGCGCGACCACCAACCCGGAAACAATGCCGAGTATTGCCAGCGCGGCCGCGGTTACGCCACCGCGATGGCGCTTGACGAACTTGCGCATGCGATAGGTCATCGTGTCGGCTTCGGCGCGCACCGGATGGCCGTTGAGATGGCGGCGAATATCATCGGCAAGTTCGGCGGCGCCTTGATACCGCCGCTCCGGCTCACGTTTGAGCGCATGCAGCACGATGGTGTCGAGGTCGCCATGAAGTTGGCGAGCGCGGCGTTGCCGTTGTGTGTGTGTGGCGGGGGCAGCGTCGACCGCATTGAGCAGAAGTGCCGCGCTCGGTCGAATCAAGCTCTCCTGATCCAGATCACGGCTGACACGATCCAGATCTTTGCCGCGTCGCTGGTGTGGAGATAGCCCGGTCAACAGTTCGTAGAGGATCACACCCAGCGCGTAAACATCGGTAGCGGTGCTGATTGGCTGGCCAAGAATCTGCTCGGGTGCGGCATAGCTTGGTGTGAGCACGCGCATGCCAGTGCCGGTGCGGTGTTCGTCTTCGACTTCATCCAGCAGCTTGGCGATGCCGAAGTCGAGCAACTTGGGTTGGTTGTCGTGGGTCAGCAGTACATTGGATGGTTTCAAATCGCGATGTACGATCAGCCGTCGATGGGCGTAGGCGACCGCATCGCAAATCTGCAGGAACAGCTGCAGCCGAGTGCCGAGATCGAGCGTGTGGGCGTTGGCTGCATCGATCAATCCGCTCCCATCGACGAATTCCATGACCAGGTAAGGCAGTCCATCTTCAGTCAGGCCGCCATCGATCAGACGCGCGATACCGGGGTGTTCGAGTTGGGCGAGAATTCGGCGTTCGCGCAGAAAGCGGCGCACGATATCGTCGCTGTCGAGGCCACGACGCAACAGCTTGATCGCCACTCGTTGTTCAAAGTCCGCGCCCGGACGGCGTGCTTCGTAAACTTCACCCATGCCACCGCGGCCAACGCGGCGCAACAACTCATACGCACCAATACGCTGGCCGCTGCGATCGCCGGCGTCGGCCGCAGTAGTTTCGGCGCTGGCCACGATGCGCCCAGTCAGCTCATGGAGCGCGCCGTGCGATTTTTGATCCTTTTCCAACCAGTGCGACAACTCCAAAGCCACCTCAGGTTCGCTTGACCGCAGTTCGGCGAGGCGCCGTGCCGAATCTGCAGGGGTCATTTCGTCCAGCTCGTCAAATAATACAGAGACGCGCTTGAGTCGCTCGGTATCAACGCTCATCGTCGCCAACCCCATCCAATTGCGTATACAAAAACGCTCGCGCTTTGCGCCAATCGCGCTTGAGTGTGCGTGCGGTCATGCCAAGTTTTTCTCCGGCTTCTTCCAGGCTCATCCCTGCGAAGAAGCGCAGCTCGACCAGTCGCGACAGGCGCTCGTCGAATGACTCCAGCAAGGTCAGCGCCTGATCCAGCGCGATCAGGTCGATCTGACCCAGCGCGGAATCGGAGCCACTTTCGTGAATTGCATCAAACGAGGTAATGTCGACGTCGCCGCCGCGCTTGCCCGCAATGTCGGCGCGAAGCCGATCGATGACAATCTGCCGCATCGCACGCGCCGCAGTCGCAAAAAAATGCGCTCGCCCCTCACTGCCCAGCGACATACCGCGGATCAACCGCATGTAGCTCTCATGCACCAACGACGTGGCGCCAATGCCAGCGCCATGGATACGCTGCCGCTGGCGCCCGGCGATGGCGCGAAGCTCGTCATAGACAACAGTGAACAAGCGGTCCGCCGCCGAACGATCGCCACCCTGCGCCAACCCGATCAGATCGGTGAGTTCTTCCGCCATATACCTGCCCCGGCTGCCCGTAGCCGCATCCTATTGAGTTGGGCAGGGCAATGACAAGCGCACAGGCGCTGAACGGGTTCGCAGGATTGTGGCTTGCCATGACCACGTATACGCAGAAATCGCCAAAACGGGGACACCGAATGAGTGGCGGGCCGCGTTGCGGATGCCGCTTCGCTAGTACATCGTTGGTTCCTGTCCGGCGATCCAGAGATTGAAGTTCCACGTGCCGGTCAGGTTGTTCGAGCGATAGCGCCATGCCCAGGGGTCGAGGCCCTGCGGTGCACGCCAGCCCCAGGGCGAGAATGCCGCCCAGTCTTTGCCGTCGTGATAATTGATTCGTTCGTAGGGAATTTCGAACGAGCCTCGAAAACTCAGATTGCGATGCCGATAGGCGCCAAGGTGCAAGTGGTCACCGCTGCTCGCACCGGTGGTGCCGACCCTGCCGATTGGCGTGCCGCTGGCGACGATGTCGCCGCGGCGAACGCGAAGATCGGACATGTGCGCATAGAACAAGGTGAATTGCTCGCTGTATTGGCCGCTGTCGATCGTGTAGCGGATGAATACTTCGCGCTGCCACGGCTCATTGGCGACCGGGGTGTGTGCGAGAACGTATCGCGGCAGGGCCGACGCGACGCGGCCAGTGGCAACAGATACGACGATGCGATCATCGACGACACCGATGTCGACAGCAGCCTCGTTGACACCAGTTAACTCTCCCGACGCATTGCAGGTCTGGCGTCCGTAGAGATCGATGTTGTGCGCATCGGGGTGAGAGGCGTTGGGGGTCTGCCCGTAGTCGCCGACATTGATGCCATCCAGTTCATACGCGTTGTGATTGAACGACTGCGATGTGGTGGCGGGAGGGCCGGCGCCGCTATAGGGTTTGTTGAATACCGGCAGAGCGTGCGGCGCGACTGAGAAGAAACAGTTGCTTTCTCCGGCACTCTGATTCGATGCCTGCACGATCGGTGCGTTGCCAAGACCGGTGAACAGGCCGGTCACGTTGCCGGCACAGTACATCAATACGTAGTTGCCGCCGCTGACCGACCAAAGTCCGGAGCGTTCGATGACGCGATTGGGATTGCCGTTGACCAGGGTTGCGCAGGGATCGGAGCTGAGCGAGGGCGTGGCGGCAAACAGAAATCCACCCGGATTACCAAGGTCGCGCACGCTGCAATAGTGGCCGTAGCCTGCGGGCACCGCGATGACCGGATAAGCGCCGGAGGGCTCCGGTAGAGCCTCCGAATCGGTGGAGAACAGGCCGCTCTTTGAACAGCTCATGGGTTTGCAGCGCTGCCACAACCGGCACCAGCGGGCCTTTGCCGACGCTTTGCGTCGTACCATCGATCGGGTAAGTGCCGGCGGGGTAGCGATTACTGTCGCTCAGTACCAGGGCCTGCCCGCGATGGTAGATCGCGTCCTTGATGCTGTCGTCGATTTTCAGCTGATTTTCGGCGGCGACGTTGCTGTGGAGCGGTGGTAGCAGCCGCGGAAAAACCACTGCTGTAGTGCTGCCGCCGATCGGTTCGAGTGCGCCGATGCTGATGCGCGCGAAGGCGATGTCGCTGGTGCCGAAATTGGTGATATCCGAGCCGTTATTATAATGCGTTCCGATCAGATAGAAGGTGCCGTCATCAAGCAGCGGCAGGCGCTTCAGCGAGGTGGCGCCAGCTTGCCGCGATATCGCGGCCGGCAGATCGGAGAAGCGCAGGCTGCGGCGGCCGTCCAGCGAGTAGCTGGTGTCGAGCACGCCGCCGTCGGTGATGGCGAGGATTTCGCCATCGATCGGGCCATTGACCGAGCGATTGTTGCCGACGGCGATCAGTCGCGATCTTGCCGGGTCATAGGCCA
>JAWXCG010000196.1:0-3398 GCA_034440555.1 Pseudomonadota bacterium | reverse complement strand
GCAGCGCGCTCAGTCCGGAAACCCAGTGCGATACCTTTTCCAGAGCGGCAAAACGCGTCAGGTCGACCTGGATTGGCGTAATCGAGATACAGCGGCGGCGCACAGCGTCGAAATCGGTGCCCGGGCCATCGTCCTGCGCGGCGCCAGCCGGTCCGATCCACCAGATGGGACGACCGCGCGGATCAATCTGGCGGATACATGCTTCGGCACGATGCCGATGGCCCAGGCGAGTGACTTCGAATCCGGTCACTTCATCCCAGGGCACATCCGGAACGTTGACGTTGAGGATAGTGTCGGCCGGCAATGGGTCGCTGACCAGACGGCGCACGATTGCCACTGCAGCGCGAGCTGCAGTTTCGTAATTCACCGCGTTGTGATCACGACTGGACAGCGACACTGCGACTGCCGGATAACCCAGATAACGCCCTTCCATTGCAGCTGCCACGGTGCCCGAATAGATGACATCGTCGCCCAGGTTCGAGGAATTGTTGATTCCGGAGACGACAATATCCGGGTCCGAATCCAGCAGGCCCAGCAAAGCCAGGTGCACGCAGTCAGTCGGCGTTCCCGCCACACGAAAACGCCCCTCGCCCAACTCCAGCACGCGAATCGGCTGGTCGAGCGTCAGCGAGTTGCTGGCGCCGCTGCGATCACGATCCGGGGCCACCACGGTGACTTTGCCCAACGCCGCCAGCGCCTGGGCCAGAATGCGTATTCCTGGCGCGTCCACGCCGTCGTCGTTCGAAACCAGTAAATGCATGCTTTGCGGATTCCCTAAAGCGTGGATTCTAGCGAAGTCACGGCTGTGTTGAGGACTGAATGTGGCAGCAACAAACTTTGCAGCGGCCCACGACCGCCGCGAACTGGCACTGCGCAGTCCTGGTCCATGACCGGCTACGCCGTTGCAGGTGGCAGCCAAAAGCCACGGACGCACCCAGCCACCAAACACTGTCACTGCTACATTCGTCCAATGTCTCGCCCGCCACCCAGCTCCGACAACGACACTTCGCTTTTCCATGAAGCGATCGGAGCCGTGCGCCGCATCGAGTCTGATCGTGTTGACATCCGCGCCACGCCGCCGCGTCCTGACCCGGTGCAAACCCGCCGCGACAACCAGCGCGTTACCGAAGAACTGCTGCGCCCGCTGCCAGCAACGCTTGACCCCGACGCTGCCGAGCCACTGCGCTACCTCAAGGACGGCCTGCATCCGCGCCTGCTGCTCAAGCTCGGCCGCGGTGAGTACAGCGTGCGCGACCAGATCGATCTGCACCAGATGACGACAGAGGTTGCGCGCCGCGCCATTCAGATGTTTCTCAACGAGTGCCTCGAAGCAGACAAACTGTGCGTGAAGATCATCACTGGCAAGGGTATGCGGTCGAAGGGCGACGGGCCGGTACTCAAGGGCTTGACCGACCGCATGTTGCGCCAGCGCAATGATGTGCTGGCGTTCCGCTCGGCTCGCCATAACGACGGTGGCAGCGGCGCGGTGATCGTGTTGCTACGCGGGCGACGCTGACCTTCACGCGGGCGTAGTGCTTCCTGTTCGCCTTGGCGCGAGCGCTGTGTTCAAACTGCGTACTCGATCACAAAAACAATTGCAAGGGCGATTGCAACTTGCCAACATACGCCAGCGTATGCAGAATCCGCCGCGCAACGGTTCCCCTGGGAGGGGGCGCAATCGCGCCGTTGTTGCAGGACCAATCCACCCAAGCCGCGTGACGCGACCTGGGGTCCATAACAATGCTTTGGGGAGACACCGTGAATTGTATTCGCCGTTCCTTGAACTGGGCGCCCGCCCTGCTGTTGGCCGCTCCATTTGCCTGCTCCGCGCAATCCGCCGCAATCATCGCCAAACAACTCGCCGGCAGCCCCGAAGAGTTCGTCGCCATGGCGCCAGCCGATCCGATTCAATCCGCCACCCACTCCAAGAGTGCGCTGTTGCCAGTCACCCTGGAGAAACGCGCCGACGGTCGATTTGGTTGGCAGTCGCCGATCGCGGTTGAAGGCAGCAATCTGCGTTTTCTGGTTTTCTCGGGCGATCAGACCTGGAACGTCAATGTGCAGGACCCGGTGTCCAAGCGCGTGCAGCCGGCACAACAACTCGCCATCAGCAAGCGCCGCGGTAACTTTGGAATCTCGGACAATGGCTTCGCCGCTGACGCCTACACCTTCGAAAACGTCCCGCGCGGAGAATGGAATCTCGGCATTGAGGCCAAGTCTGGTGGTCGTGGCTTTGTTCTGATCGAAGGCGAAGGTAGCGAACGCCTGATGGCGCACCAGGTCGCGTTCAATCAACGCGTAGGCCAACGCATCGGAATGATCGCCAGCGTCTACGACCTGGACCAATCCACCGTCGCCATTGGCGCCGATGCACTGAGCCAAGTAATGCTCAGCGTGACTTCACCCAGCGGCGCAATCAGTCAACATCCGATGTTCGATGATGGCATGCATCAGGACGGCATCGCCGCAGACGGCGTATTCGGCGCCGACTTCCTGGCCGATGCGGCGGGCGATTTCAATGCCCAGGTGATCGTCAAGGGAATCAGCCGTTCGGGCCAGAGCTTCATGCGCTCATCCGAGCACCTCATTCCGGTGATCGAAGAACAACTGCGCCTGAGCAGTCACTTCAGCAAAGCGACGCAGACTGACGCCAACCGATTCGGACTTGGTATTGCGGTCGAGACGGCGAAGTCCTCGGGTCATTACCGCACCTATGCACAGGTCTGGGGTTCGCGCGCTGGTGTCATGGTGCCGGTCGCGTGGATTGGCGGCATGAGCGAGCTGAGCAAAGGAAACCTCGAACTGGCGCTGGATGCACGCTGGATTGCCAAGGCCGGTGCCCAGGCGCCATTTGAATTGCGCGATCTGCGCATCGAGGATCCCGATCATTTCATCAGCGTAGCCAGCGCCAGCAAGATCGCGGTCACGATGCCGACACTACCGAAGTCGGCGCGTACGCCGATCGCCAGTATCAGCGATGAGATGCGCATGGGTGTGCGTCCGGCGGCAATCCAGGCCAAGGGCACGGGGACCAAATTGCTGCTCGTGCACGGTTATTGCTCGGGCAATGCCTGGGGCGGAGTCGCTGGCCAATTCAGCAACTCTGCGGTGTTCCAGGATTTCAACCAGAATCGTTCGCACGATGCATTCGCGCGACTGATCCAATCCTTTGGCAATACCTGGAACTCGTTCGGTGTAGTGGCACACAGCCAGGGTGGCGCCGCTTCACTGCATCTGTACAACTTCTATTGGAGCGGTCTGGACAATGCGACCGGCAGTCGTCTGATTCAATCGGTTGGCACGCCCTATCGCGGCACAGCGCTCGCCGGCAATTCCGCGGCGCTGGGCAGCGTGTTCGGTGTCGGCTGCGGCACCAACGCCAACCTGACCTACAGCGG
>JAWXCG010000195.1:0-11379 GCA_034440555.1 Pseudomonadota bacterium | reverse complement strand
AATCCGCGCCGAGCCAATCCGCGCCGAGCCAATCCGCAACTTGTTGCTGTACGGGTCGACCGAACACAAGGCGGTGCCCGAGTCGATGCGGCATTGGAATCAGATTCTGCATACCGGTTGCGAGATCGTGGCGATTCCAGTCGATCAACAAGGCCAGCACGATCTGGCGTTTCTCGCTGCCCACGCCGGGCGAGCAGTGTTGGTCAGTACGATGGCAGTCAACAACGAAACCGGCGTGATCTCCGATTTGGCCGCGGTCGAAGTAATCATGCGCCAGCATCCCGACACGCTATGGCTGGTCGATGGCGTACAGGCGCTGGGCAAACAGGACATCGAGCTTGCCAAAACGCGCATTGATTATTTTCCGCTCAGTGGCCACAAGCTCTACGCGCCCAAAGGCATCGGCATGCTCTATGTGCGCGAGCATGCGCCCTTCACACCCCTGACGGCGGGTGGCGGCCAGGAATCGGGGCTGCGCTCCGGCACCGAGAACATGGCCGGCATCGCCGGATTCGGCGTGATTCTCGCCGAGCTGATCGAACCGACCGGGATGTTCTGCGATCTGGCCGCGCTGCATCGCTATCGTGACCAGCTGGTCGCGGCGCTGCTTGAGGCATTCCCAGGCGTGGTGTTCAACACGCCGTTCGAGCGATCGGTGCCAACCACGATCAACTTCTCGGTGCCTGGATTCGCCAGCAAGGAGCTGCTTGATCTGTTCGACGCTGCCGGCATCCGCGTCAGTTCCGGTTCGGCATGCGGTGGCAGCAAGGCCACGCGCAGTTACGTGCTGGACGCTATGGGTCTGGCCGCGTGGCGAAGTGAGTCCGCCGTGCGTTTGTCGTTCGGACGCGCCTGGAATGACGAGCAATGTACCGCCGCCTGCCGACGTATCGTCGAGTCCGGCAGCGCGTTGCGCAATGCCTGCCTGTTCACCGAAGCTGCATCGCAGCGCAACGATTTCGATGGCGTGCTGCAAATGAAACACGATGGCGCCTGCACATGGCTGCTGATCGAGCGCAGCGCGGCACTCTGCGTCATCATCGATCCGATAGCCGAACTTGGCGAGCGCATCGAGCGCTACATTCGGTGTCAGGATCTGCGCATTGTCGCGGTACTGGATACGCATTCGCACGCTGATCATGCCTCGTCCCGCGTCGAGTTGCTGACCCATCTGAAGGCTCACGTGCTTGATGCCACTTCGACTGCCGATGGCCTGGGCTGGCCCGATGCCGCGAGCGAAACGCCACTGGATACCCTGGCGTTTGGCCACTATCAATTGCGCCGCCTGCCCCTGCCCGGTCACACCGCAGACAGCGTCGCCTATATATTGAATGACTTGCGCATGACTGGACGGCCACGCCAGGTGTTTGTCGGGGATACCGTGCTCAGTGGTGGCATTGGTCGCAGCAATTTCGCATGCAGCTCGTCGGAAGCGATGTACCGCTCCCTGCGCTTGCTCGCCAACGAAGTCGGCACAGACGCCCTGCTCTGCGCTGCCCACGATTACAACCACGAGTTCGCCACGACGCTGGCGGTCGAATCACGCAGTAATCCGCTGCTCGCCGATGTATTGGCCGACGTGCCGATGTCCGAAGCAGACTTTGTAAGCGTGAAAAAACAGATTGATGCCACGCTCAACGATGCCAGCGGCAGCATCATGATGTGCGGTGCCGTGCGCTGTTCTGGTGATGAGCGGTCAGCCAGCGTTGAGTTCACGCCCGCTGGCCTGCGCCAATATCTGCAACAGCATCCCGACGCGACACTGGTCGATGTGCGCGAAGCCTACGAATGTGCGATGGGCTCAAAGCTGGGCTTGTTGGACGAAAGGCACGCCCTCGCCGTCCCGCTCAGCCGCCTCACCGACGCCGCGCCTGCATGGTTGGCTGCGCCCGACAAGGCGCTGGTGTTCTTCTGCCGCAGCGGCAACCGCAGCTCACTTGCCACCCAGTTCATGCGTCGCCTTGGCCATCCCAATGCGTTTCATCTGCGTGGTGGCCTGGCGTTGTTCAGTTGATTCAGGCCTGCGCAGCGTCATGCGTGGCCGGCGGGCAGCGCACAGATTCCACAGATCACTCCAGCTCTTGCCAACGCGCATAGGCCGCTTCAAGCGCTTTTTGCTTTTGGGCAATCAGCCGGCCATGTTCGGTGATGTCGGTCGCAGCGCGACGATAGAAGTCTGCCGTTTGTGATTGCGCAAACATCGCGGCGATTTCGGTTTCCAGTGTTTCAATCAGCTTGGGCAGTGCGTCGAGTTCGCGCTGCTCTTTGTAGGCGAGTTTTTTTCTTGCGGGTGTTGGCTCGGGCGTTGCGGCAATGGAGAGCGCTGGCCTGGCGACATCCGAATCACTGCTTAGCTTCGCATTTGAAGACGCGGTGCGCCGTTGCGCCAACCAGTCGGTGTAGCCACCCACGTATTCGCCGACCCGACCATCACCTTCCATCACCAGGCTGCTGGTGACGACATTGTCGATGAAGGCGCGATCATGCGAGACCAGAATCAGCGTCCCGGCGTACTGACCGAGTAGTTCTTCGAGCAGATCCAGAGTCTCGATATCCAGATCATTGGTGGGCTCGTCCATGACCAGCAGGTTGGATGGCCGCGCCAGCAATTTGGCCAGCAGCAGTCGATTGCGCTCGCCGCCTGACAGCGCCGAAATCGGCGCACGCGCGCGGTCGGGCGAGAACAGAAAATCCTGCAAATAACCCAGCGCGTGCTTGCGCACACCATTGATCTCGATGGTTTCGCTGCCGCCGGCGACGTTTTCCAATGCCGTCCAGTCTTCGCGCAGATCGCTGCGATGCTGATCAAAAAAGACCACATCAAGCTGGGTACCGCGTTTCACTTCGCCAGCCTGCGGTTGCAACTCGCTGAGCAGGAGTTTGATCAAAGTAGTTTTGCCGGAACCATTGGCACCAATGATGCCGATGCGGTCGCCGCGCTGGATGATGGTGGAAAAATCCCGCACGATCACGCGTTCGCCGAAGCTGAAATCGACATTTTTCACTTCGATCACGCGTTTTCCGGAAGTACTGGCCTGCGCCGCTTCCATGCGTACGTTGCCCGCCACATTGCGCCGTGCCGAGTACTCTTGGCGCAATTCCTTCAGAGCGCGCACGCGACCTTCGTTGCGCGTTCGTCGTGCCTTGATGCCCTGACGAATCCAGATTTCTTCCTGCGCCAATTTCTTGTCGAAGCGCGCATTTGCTTCTGACTCGGCATGCAGCCGCTCTTCGCGTCGTCGCAAATAGTTGTCGTAGTCGCCCGGCCAGCTGGTGAGCTGACCGCGATCAATTTCGACGATGCGCGTGGCCAACGCCTGCAGAAAGCGGCGGTCATGGGTTACGAACACTACGCAACCGTTGAACTGTTTGAGCGCTTCCTCCAGCCAGTCAATTGCCTCGATGTCGAGATGGTTGGTGGGTTCGTCAAGCAACAGCACGTGCGGATCCAAAACCAGCGCCTGCGCCAACAACACGCGACGCTTCATGCCGCCGGATTGCGCCTCAAAAAGCTCATCCGCGGGCAATTCCAGGCGCTCAATGACACGGGTAACGCGTTGATCCAGTGTCCACGCGTTGGCGGCATCGATGCGTTCCTGGACCAGCGATATGCGATCACTATCGAGCTCGGTGGCGTGTGTCAGATGGTGATATTCGGTCAACAACAGGCCCAGGTCACCCAGCGCTGAAGCCACAACGTCGAACACAGTGCCTTCAGTGTCGGCGGGCACTTCCTGAGCGAGACGCGCGATGCGCGTACCCGCTTGCACGCGTACTTCGCCATCATCAGGCTTCAATTCTCCCGCGATCAGCTTCATCAGCGTCGACTTGCCGGCGCCGTTGCGCCCGACGATGCAGACGCGTTCGTCACTGTCCAGCGAGAGGTTTACTTGTTCCAGCAGCAATGGGCCGCCGACACTGAAGTCGACGTTGCTGAGTGTAATCAGAGGCATGGGTATTTTACGCGCGAAGGGCGCGCATTGTTACCGAACGCAGCGTGCTTGCCCACCGCAATTGTGTGCTACAGACGTTTGATGGCGACTTGGCCGATCAATCAGCGGCTGCGCTTCTTCTTCGACGCTGGTTTGGCGGGCTGCGGTGGTTCCTCCGCGGAATAGTCGCCGATGATCGATTTCACCGGGCATAGCGCAAAGATCGGGCATTTTTTGCAGCCAACGGCTAACGCGATTGGACAAACAGTCATAACCAGTCTCCAACAGAATTCAATGCCGAGTTTACGCCGCTTCGTCGGCAAACACCTATCATGTCGCTTTGTCCCAAGCCGAGGCCTTCGCCATGACCGTGCACTACCGCGCCTGCCCGCTGTGCGAGGCCATCTGCGGATTGGAGCTGCGCTATGAGGGAGAATCGCTCAGCGTTATTCGCGGCGACCCACTCGATCCATTCAGCCGCGGGCATATCTGCCCAAAGGGCAATGCGATCATCGATCTCGAGACCGATCCGGACCGGTTGCTCCAACCGATGCGGCGCGTCAAGGGCGCCTTTGTTCCTATAAGTTGGGACGAAGCGTTTGCGTTTGCCGGCGAGCGTCTGGCGGCGATTCAACGCGAGCACGGCAATGACGCCGTCGCGGCATATCTCGGTAATCCCAACGCCCACCATTACGGACATGCCGCTTACCTGCCAGCGTTGCTGCGCCTGCTCCGCTCGCACAATGTGTTCAGCGCCTCGTCTGTCGACCAGTGGCCGCATCAGCTGGTCAGCTATTGGATGTACGGACACCAATTTCTGGTTCCGATTCCCGACGTAGATCGCAGCGACTATTTCCTGATGCTGGGGGCCAACCCAGTGGCCTCCAACGGAAGCCTGATGACGGCGCCGGGCATCGACAAGCGGCTGAAGGCCCTGGTCAAACGCGGCAAGCTTGTGGTGCTCGATCCGCGACGAACCGAAACTGCTGATTTGGCCAGTGAGCATCATGCGATCCGTCCGGGCACTGATGCGCTGTTCCTGATCGCTTTGTTGCAGTCATTGAGGCAATTGCAACCACCGCGCCTCGAACGCTACGACGGCAAGCTTTCCGGCTTTAATGATGCTATGCGTGCGATTGACGCGCTGCCCTGTGCGCAGGTCGAAGCGATTACCGGGATCGCCACCGAGACGGTGCAACGCATCGCCAAAGAACTCTCTGCGGCCAAATGCGCCGTGGTCTACGGACGCATCGGCGTTTCAACGCAGGCGTTCGGGTCGCTGTGCCAATGGTTGATCCAGTTGTTGAATATCTACACTGGCAACCTGGATGCCGAGGGCGGCAGCCTGCCCAATCAGCCGGTGATTCCGATGACCGGACCGGGAACCGCACGTGGGCACTATGCGCGCTGGAAGAGTCGCGTGCGCGACCTGCCTGAGTTTGCTGGAGAGCTGCCAGTCGCAGTGCTCAGCGAGGAGATCGAGACTTCGGGGCCAGGCCAGATTCGCGCGCTGGTGACTTGCGCTGGCAATCCGGTGTTGTCGACACCCGACGGTTCGCGTCTTGATCGCGCGCTGGGCACGCTCGATTTCATGCTGAGCATCGACATCTACGTCAACGAGACGACCAGGCACGCCGATTTGATTCTGCCGCCGGCATCGTTCCTGACCCAATTCCAGTTCGATCTGATCTTCAACTTGTTTGCTGTGCGCAAGGTGGCACGGTTGAGCCCGCCGGTGCGCGCACAAACTGCCGATGAGCGTGCGGACTGGCAGATTGTCAACGGCCTCGGCGCTGCGATCGCGGCGGCAAGCGGCAAGTCCTGGAGCGAACTGCCCGCGCCACGTGAGTTGATTGCGGAGCAACTGCACAAAGGCAGTTCCGGACTCAGCATCGAAGACCTGGACGCGGCGCCGCACGGGCTCGACCTGGGGCCACTGACCCCTTCCCTGCTGGAACGCCTGGAGACGGCGAGCGGACTGATTGAGTGCGCACCGCTGTGCTGCTCGACGACCTGCAACGGGCGGCAACGCATTTCGCCGATTTTCCCGCTGCGGGTGCATCCGACGCATTGCTGCTTATTGGCCGACGCGACGCGCGCAGCAATAATTCGTGGATGCACAACGCACCGCGCCTGATCAAGGGCAAACTCCGTCATTACTTGCTGATGCACCCGGACGACCTGGCGGCGCGCAGTATCGAGGATGGCGCCGCAGTTCGGATTCGCTCGCGCACCGGCACGATTGGTACCCAGGTGCGGGCCGATACCGACATGATGCGCGGCGTGGTCTCACTGCCCCACGGTTTCGGGCATCAGCGTGACGGCGTACAGTTGCAACGTGCGGCTGCACTGCAGGGCGCCAGCATCAATGATTTGACTGACACGCACGCACTCGATGCGCCCAGCGGCAATGCGGCGTTCAGCGCTACACCGGTATGGGTCGAACGCATGGGTGCGCCTGATGGAGACGCGCAAGGCAGCGATTGAGCTCGCCATGCGAATTGTGCAACCGTTCCCTGCGATACTGCGTTGATGAACGACACTAACAGCGCGCCACCGCAATTGACTGCTGTCGAAGCCCGTGTCTTGGGCTGTCTGATCGAAAAGCACAAGACCACGCCCGACCAGTATCCGCTGACCGTGAATGCTCTGGTGCTCGCCTGCAATCAAAAAACCAACCGCGACCCGGTGATGGATCTGAGCCCCGGCGACGTGGGGCATTGCGTACGCGAATTGGAGGGGCGCGAGTTGGTCGAGCGCGCATTTGGCGGAAGGGTCGAACGCTATGAACACCGTTTCGACAAGGCTTACGGGCTAACCCTGCGCAAGCAGGCGATACTCGCGATGTTGATGCTACGCGGTCCGCAAACCTTCAACGAGCTGCTGACACGATGCGAGCGGCTGGCCGATTTTGCCAACGTCGAAGATGTGCGCCACACGCTGGAGCGCATGGCCGAGCAGGCGCCCGCACTTGTGATCAACATGGGCCGCGCACCGGGACAGCGTGAAGATCGCTATACGCACCTGCTGTCGGGCACACCGGATATCGAGGCGTTTCTTGCGTCCGAGCCTGCGCCGCGCAACACCTCCCAATCAGCGCTGGACGAGCGCGTCGTGCAGCTGGAGCGCGAAGTCGCGGAACTGCGCGCCGAGATGGCGGAACTGCGGAAAGCATTTCTATAGCGTCATTATCTATGGCGCCAATTTCCCATGGCGCCAATGCTGGTGGCAGTAGCTGCAACATGATTGTTTCGACACGATCGTGGCAAGCTTGCCCGAACCAGCACGCACAATTACCGCGCGTATAGATCGTCAATACGCAGGCGTCGCGGATCGCGAAACAGAAACGAGCGCAATGCCCCGTGACGCTGGAACGCACGCCACTGCCCTTCAGGCTGGGACAGGCGCTCGGCAATCATCCACAACACCAACGGGTTGGCGCCGAAGCCCAGGTGGGTGGCGTTGACCTCGATGCTCTCGGACTGCTCACACTTTGGCAACATGCTGGCACGCCAGTGCACGATGCCATCACTCTTGCTGAGCAGATTTGTCGTCGGCACTTTGGGCGCCTTGCCCATCAACCCGCGCAGACTGCGATCAGTCACCCGCATTCCGCTTACCGCCTCAAACAGCCGCCAGGCGTTGCTGGCATGCGGATGGCCGTCGAGCGGCGAACCCATGGTGATCACGCTGCGTACCCGGTTGGGCATCCTTTGCGCCAGGGCATGCGCCATTGCGCCGCCGAGTGACCAGCCGACCAAACTCACTTTGCGCCCGTGCTCACGCTCAATGCCGCGAATTCGGTCTGCAAGTTTCTTGATCGTGCCATTTACCGGCCCCCGATTGAGACCCTGATTCCACCCCAAGCCTACAAAACCGGCGCGGTCGAGAAATGCACGCAATGGCCAGGTACTGGCATCGCCAGTCATCAGACCGGGTAACACCATGACCGGGTGGCCGTCGCCCTGGGGATCGCGCGCGAGAAACGGCCAAGCCAGTGCCAGCGCAGACCACTCCAGGAATGCCGTCCCCTCCAGCGCCAGCAGCCAACGCGATGGCGGCGTGCGATGCGGATCACAAGCAGTCTGGCGAAGGTCGGCGCTGCGAAGGTTCATATTTCCCGGAGCTTGCATGAAACCGGTAGTGCAAAGCAAATCCTGTACCTGGAGGCGCGCAGGCGCGCTCGGCCGCACCCGTGTTGGACTTCGATCTTTCGGATGACGGTTATTGAAATATCGTTAAATATCATTGTCATATAAAACATTGCTAATACTGTTTCACCGATCACAAACGCATAGGTCGGGAGAATTCACAGGGTGGAACGGTTCAGCTACCTGGCGGTGCCGCCGCGCGGGGTTACCGCTTCCCAAATCCCATCAGATGCGTAGAATCAGGTGGAACGATAATTGCTTTCGTCGGCCCCGCCCGGCGTGCCCCGGAATCCCGCCTTGCTCAAAACCTCTCTTCAAATCGGGTTGCATCAGAGTCTGAAGCTCACGCCTCAGCTCACACAGGCGATCCGCCTGTTGGCGATGTCAACGCTGGAACTGGAGATTGAACTGACCCAATTGCTGGAGTCCAACCCTTTGCTCGAACGGCCCGAAGACTCGGCGCCGGAAGACATGCCCGAAGCGCTGGGTCCCGACGAGCCGGCCGAACGCAAGTCGGAGGACGACGTAAACGTTGAAGCCAGTGTCGACGACAGCCTCGACCTGGATGCGTTCGAGGAATCGGCCGACTGGAGCGAGCCACGCTCCAATCACGACAACGACGACGGGAGCAGCTGGGAATCACGTACGGCACTGCGCTCTGATCTGCGCGAGGACCTGCGCCGACAGGTCGCCTTGATGCGCATGAACCCCATGGATTGCGCCATTGCCGACGCGCTCATTGATGCGATCGACGGCGATGGCTATCTACGCGAGCCGTTCGAATCGATTCAAGCGGCTGTGCGCCCACAATGGGAAATAACCACGCCGGAAATCGAAGCAGTGCTTCGCCTGGTCCAGCAATGTGAGCCCGCTGGCGTCGGCGCACGCGATCTCAAGGAATGCCTGGTGCGACAGATCGAAGAGTATCGGACAGATCCGGCTTACGTTCTCGCGCACATTCTGCTTGAACGCCATCTTGAAGACTTACCCAAAATCGACGCTGAGCGATTCGCCGCCAAACTCGTGGTGTCCGTGCCGGAGTTCAAGGCTGCGCTGAGCCTGATCCGCGGACTCAATCCGCGTCCCGGGGAAAGCACGGTGGGCGATCAGGACGACTATATCGTTCCAGATTTGATTGCACGCAAGATCAATGGTCGTTGGCGACTTCAGGTATCGGGCAGCGCGGTCCCTACCTTGTCGATCAATCGTTACTACGAAAGGCTCGCCGGTGAAAGCCGCGGCGAACCCGCGCAATACCTCAAGGGTCGATTGCTTGAGGCGCGCTGGCTCATAAAGAGTTTGGCGCAACGCGGCGAAACCTTGCTAAAGGTCGGCGAATCGATCATTCGCGAGCAGGGCGCGTTCCTCGACTACGGGCCGGCAGCCCTGCGTCCACTCACGCTGCGCCAAGTTGCGGAGGAAGTGGGTTTGCACGAATCCACCATCTCGCGCGCAACCACGCGCAAATACATGGCAACACCGCGCGGCGTTTTCGAACTGAAACGATTCTTTTCAAGTGGAGTGGCCACCACTGAAGGGGGCGAAGCTTCCGCCATTGCGATTCAATCAATGATCCGCACGCTGGTTGACGCGGAAAACATTAAAAAACCGCTAAGCGATCAGGCCTTGGCCGATCAACTTCGCCGTGACGGAATCGCGATTGCACGCCGGACCGTGGCAAAATACCGCGAAGCAATGAACATTCCTTCTTCCAATGATCGCTGCCGACTGTCATAGCTGAGACTATGACCTTGAACCCGCTGCGATCTGCCCCACGTATTTTTTGCCAGGCTCAAATCGTCACAGTCCGGGCCGGCTCCTTGGGTGCCGTGTGCACTCTCCTAGCAAGTGGAGGTTTTCATGCAAATCGATATTACTGGTCATGGCGTTGAGGTCACTCCCGCACTGCGCGAATACACCAACGAGAAACTGGGGCGCATCGTGCGCCACTTCGAGCAGCTCATCGGAACCCACGTTGTGATGCACCTCGAACCGAACGGACACCGCATCGAGGCCACGGTCACCGCATCGCACAAACGCTTCCACGCCGATTCCACCGCCAGCGATATGTATGCCGCAATCGATTTGCTCACCGACAAACTTGACGTGCAAGTGCGCAAACACAAAGAAAAAGTGACCGATCATCACCGCGCAGACGGACAGGCACGCAAAACCGGGTGAGACTCTCCGCTCAGCATCAGATTGTTCTGCTGGTGTGTAGTTGAACCGGCGATGACCGCAACGCCGCGCAGGGACGCGCGGCTCCGGTCAACGCATCGGGGATGATGCGACAGCCGCTGTGTTTGCTCACGCTGGTTTGTCTGCAGGATCAGGGTTCCCCTGGCCTTAAGGAGCGACGGACTCCCCTGTGAAGTGGTGACAGCTCAGGGCAAAGACAGTCAACCGTCAACAACAAAAACAACAAAGCTTCTGAAAGTTGAACATTCAAGGACTTCTCGCACTTGGGCGAGGCCGAATGGCTGGAAATAGACATCCATCAGTGCCTGGAGAGCACGCTCAACGAGCTCTCCCACGAGATACGTCCGAAGGCGGATGTCACAAAGGAATACGGCGAAGTGCCACAGATCAGGCGCTTGCCGTTCCAGATCAATCAGGTGCTTTTGAACCTGCTGATGAACGCCGCACACGCCTTCGAGCAGCGTGGAACGATCACCACTACGACCGGGCATCACGCCGGCATGGTATGGGCGCGGATCGCCGACACCGGGTGCGGCATCGATCCAGCGCACGTCAAGCGCATCTTTGACCCGTTCTTCACCACCAGGCCGGTCGGTGCCGGCACCGGGCTCGGGCTATCGACGTCATACGGGATCGTCCAGCAACACGGAGGCACGATCGACGCGGCAAGCGAAGTCGGCGTGGGCACTACGATTACTGTCCGCCTGCCAGTATTGGGCACAGATTCAGCCCGTGTCCCTATTCATTAGCGCGGAGGATCGAGCTTCAGCAGCGACACCAGGCCCATCAGCGCTCGGATGAATCCATTTATGTGCAGCGGCCCGAGTACCTGAAGGATGCTGGAGGAGTGGGAGAAACGCGAGCTAGCCGCTAGCATCCATAGTTCATTCTGCTTTCGCCAACACCCTTCCCGGAACCTGCATGCGCCTCAATCAAATACTCGATCCGGAGCGCATCTTTCTTGGCCTCGCTTTGAGCGATAGTGATCGGCTGCTTCAGCATCTGTCGCGACAGATGCACGAATGCCATCCACGTATTGCGGCTCGACAGATTCTGGAAAGACTGCGCGCACGCGAACATACCGGTTCCACCGGCTT
>JAWXCG010000194.1:0-6100 GCA_034440555.1 Pseudomonadota bacterium | reverse complement strand
GGCGCGCGCGCGCCAGCAGCACATCAGGGGCGCCCTTGACCCACATGCGTACCAGCGCCCCCTCGTGGTGGAAGGTGCCCATGAACTTGTGCGCCGAGTCGAACGGGATTTCGGCGATGCGAGGGCTGTGTTCGCCGAGTTCCTCCGCCGACACGCCGCCCCGGGCCGCCAGCGCAAGCAGCGCGCCTTCGGTGGGGTCGCCGATCAGTTCGCCGTCGCGGATGCGCGAGTCGGCACACAAGCGCGGCGGGCGTGAGCAGTGGCCGGTAATCCGGTGCGGGCAGGCCATCTTCCGCCGTAATGGCGCCCGTACCCGTGTAGCCCTCGCCGCTGACGGCGAAGCGGCGGCCCCGGTAGAACATCTGGCGCGCGGTCATCTGGTTGAGCGTCAGCGTCCCGGTCTTGTCCGAGCAGATCACTGTCGTGCAACCCAGCGTTTCCACTGCCGCGAGCTTCTTGACGATCACGTGGCGCCTGGCCATTCGGCGCATCCCCAATGCCAAAGTGATGGTTACCACCGCCGGCAACCCCTCCGGAATCGCTGCCACGGCCAGCGCGATAGCGGTCATTGCTGTTTGCGTCAGGTCGTCGCCGCGCACCATGCCGACGATGAAAATCACGCCGACGACGACGCCGGCGATGGCCGCTAAACGCTTGCCCAGATGATCGAGCTGGAGTTGCAGCGGTGTCGCCGATTCCACTGCTTCGGCCAGCAGGCCGGCGAGGCGGCCCATTTCAGTGTTCATGCCAGTGGCGACGACCACCGCCTCAAGTCGCCCGTGCGTGACCACGGTGTTCATGAACACCATGCCCCGTCGCTCTGCCAGGGTCGTACTAGCCGCCACCGCGTCCGGGGTCTTGGCGACCGGATGAGACTCGCCGGTCAGCGCCGCTTCTGCCACCTCTGCCGCATGCGCGACCAACACGCGCGCATCGGCCGGAATACGGTCGCCGGCTTCCAACAGCAGCACGTCGCCGGGCACCAGATCGACGGCCTGGACTAGCACGGCGTGGCCGTCGCGGCGCACCCGGGCCGTCGGCGCAAGCATGTTCTTCAGCGCCGCCAGCGCAGCCTCGGCGCGGTGCTCCTGAAAAAAACCAAACAGCGCGTTGACAACAACCACGATGGCGATAATCACCGCGTCCTTGAGATCGCCGACCGATCCGGCCAGGATCGCCGCGCCGAGCAGGACGATTACCAAGAAACTTTTGAATTGATCGAGAAACTTGAGCCACGCCGGGCGCGGCGGCATCTCGGCAAGACGGTTGGCGCCGTGCTCGACGAGACGGGCTTGCGCAGCGCTGGGCGCCAGCCCCTTCGCCAGATCAACATTCAGGCGAACGGCAATTGCCTCGGGCGCTTCGGCGTGCCAGTTGATGCCGAGAGATGAAGTGAGCATGCGGTGTAGCCTCGTGGGTACAGAGCCGCTTGCGGCGGCGAGCATCGCCAGCATTGCCTGGGTAGACCGCCAGCGACACGACACCGCAATGCGGGTTTTGCAGTCCCTCTCGTGCGTGGAAGCCGAGATGGCGCCGATCGGGACAGCAGTGTGTGTAGCGACTGCAACCTCGCGGCAATGCCTGAGGGCGAGACTGTTGTGAAGGTTACCCCAAGGCTGATGTTCTTCCTGCTCGCCGAACTCAACACGCGCTTTCGCCTGTTCAAGTTCTGTCAGCCTACTTGTCACCTAGGGCAAAAACCGAGGGTTAAAACAAGGAAAGTAGATGAAAAAGTATAAGCAACAGAGCGCCGAGATGCGTGCACAGATCGTCCAAGCTTTGGCAGTGCAACGCGACAACCGGACCATTGGTGATGTGAGCGACGCTTACGGAGTCAATCTCAGCATGGTCAAAGGCTGGCTCAAAACCAGCAAGAAACAGGCGCTGAGCGCAGCAGCTGGCGAGCTGGGACATTACCTACCTGCAAAGCGGCGTGCGTGGGCAGTATTGGTACCTGTCTGCGGTCTTGGATTTGTCCAGTCACAAAGGGGTCGCCTGACAAGTGTGTGCCGAAGAATCGGGGGAGCGTGCCAGCAGCCTGGTGATCGACTATGTCGCACGGGCGTCGATTGCACCTGACCCAATGACGATTCATGCCGACAATGGCGCGGTGATGAAAGGCAGCAGCTTGTACGAAACCTTCCAAGATTTAAAGATCGCAACCAGCCATTCCAGACCAGGCGTTAGCAACGACAATCCGTTTATCGAGTCCCTGTTTCGCACGATCAAATATCGCCCGCAAGACACTCAAAAGCCATTCGCCACGCTGACCCAGGCCAGAGCATTCGCGGATCGACGGCTGCATTGGTACAACCAAACGCATCGACATAGTTCGATTCATTACGTGACGCCGAGCCAGCGCAACGCGGGCGAAGGTATTGCACGACTAGAGAAGCGCAAAGCGCTGTATCAACAAGCGCGGAAGAAGCACCCCGGGCGTTGGTCTGGGCAAACCCGAAAATGGAACCGCAAGGCGCAAGTCCACCTCAATCCATGCCGCTCGTGTACCCGTTTCAGCGGTGACCATAGACAAGAGACTGCTCCCAATACAGCGGAATAGAATTCACTTCGGTGACCACTTACTCGCACAACGGGCGGTCAGCCGCGCAATAGATGCTGTGCAGCGTGTCTATGATGCGCTGCGCCGGGCCTTCGCGCAGCGAGTAGTAAATCGTCTGCGCCTCGCGGCGTGTCGCCACCAGACCGTCCTCGCGCAGTACCGCCAGGTGCTGCGACAACGCCGACTGACTCAGGTCGAGACGGGCGTTGAGCTCGCTCACTGAGCGTTCGCCTTCTACCAGCAGGCACAGCAGCATCAGGCGCTTCTCGTTGCCGAGCGTCTTGAGCAGGCGCGCGGCCTCGGCGGCGTGGGCACGCATCGTCTCGGGATCGATCGAGACCTTGGAAGCGCGCGGTTTGCGGGCAGCATTCATCGGTGTCCTCTCAATGCATGGTCAGCGGCAGACCGCCGACGGTCCAGTCGCTGATGCCGCCGGCGATCGAGCGGACATCTTTGAAACCCAGTTGCTGCAGA
This sequence comes from Pseudomonadota bacterium, assembly GCA_034440555.1. Lineage (GTDB taxonomy): Bacteria > Pseudomonadota > Gammaproteobacteria > Xanthomonadales > Ahniellaceae > 0-14-3-00-62-12. Next base: position 3,066 of record JAWXCG010000194.1, on the reverse strand, counting down.
CTCAGTGCGGCCAACGCCGAGCGGCCGCCGGTGCGGCAATAGACCACGATCGACTGGTCCCTGTGCGACAGCGCGGGGTCGCCGACGTTCGCCACGGCCGGATGGGGATCGACCTGGAACTCGAGCACGCCACACGGAATATTGACCGCGCCGGCGATATGGCCGCTGTCGTATTCGGCCGGTTCCCTGACGTCGATCAGGATGCCGTTGGCGGGATGGGCGGTAAACGCCTGGGACGAGATCTCGCGGATCTGGCGGAGGGCATCGGCAACAAGGTCGGCAGCGGTCTGGGTCATCGGGAGTCTCCGGTCGGAGGCTGCAATATATCAGTTGACTATAATATTAGAATAGTCTAAATTAGCTCTGTCTTTTAGTGCTGTCTTTCGCGACTCTGATTGATCCACCTCAATGCGCTTCACCGGGCTATGGGTGATAACGACAACAATCAACAAGGGAATGATCAATGGCCAGGATCGTGGTGTTGGGAGCAGGACTCGGCGGCATGGCCGCAGCCTACGAGTTGCGTCAGACGCTGGGCAAGGCGCACGCGATCACCGTGGTGGGTGTGGGCGACAGGTTCAGCTTCACCCCATCCAACCCGTGGCTTGCGGTGGGCTGGCGCAAGCCCGACCAGATCACCCTGGATGCAGGCAAGCACCTGGGCGACAAGGGCATTGCCTTCCACGGTTCCGGTGCGCAGCGCATCGACGCCGAAGCGCGCCAGGTGCACACCGGTGCCGGCGAGACGCTGGACTATGACTATCTGCTGATCTGCACCGGTCCGAAGCTGGCGTTCGACGAGGTGCCTGGCAGCGGGCCCGACGGCGGCCACACGCATTCAATCTGCACGACGCCGCATGCGCAGCAGACCTGGACGGCGTACGAGGAGTTCATCAGGAATCCCGGCCCGATCGTGGTCGGCGCGGTGCAGGGCGCGAGCTGCTTTGGCCCGGCCTACGAGTTCGCGATGATCCTCGACGCCGACCTGCGCAAACGCAAGCTGCGCGACCAGGTGCCGATGACGTTCGTCACCAGTGAGCCGTACATCGGCCACATGGGCTTGGGCGGCGTCGGCGACTCCAAGGGGCTGATGGAGTCGGAGATGCGCCAGCGCCACATCAAGTGGATCACCAACGCCAAGGTGCATGAGGTGCGCCCGGGCGAAGTGGTCGCGGTCGAGCACGACGCGCAAGGCCAGCCGCTGCGCGAGCACGTGCTGCCGTTTAAGTTCTCGATGCTGCTGCCTGCGTTCAAGGGCGTGGACGCGGTCGCGGCGATCGACGGCCTGTGCAATCCGCGCGGCTTCGTGATCGTCGACCAGCACCAGCGCAGCCCGAAATATCCGCAGATCTTCGCTGCCGGCGTTTGCGTGGCGATCCCGCCCGTCGAGGTCACCACGATTCCGACCGGCGCGCCCAAGACCGGCTTCATGATCGAGTCGATGGTCACCTCCATCGTGCGCAACATCCAGGCCGAATTGCAGGGCAAGCCCGCCGATTTCGAAGGCACCTGGAATGCGGTGTGCCTGGCCGACATGGGCGATACCGGCGTGGCATTCGTCGCGCTGCCGCAGATCCCGCCGCGCAACGTGACCTGGACCAAGGTCGGCAAATGGGTGCACGTGGCCAAGGTCGGCTTCGAGAAGTACTTCCTTTACAAGATGCGCCACGGCACCTCGGAACCGATCTACGAGAAGTACATCCTCGGCCTGCTCGGCATCGAGCGGCTCAAGACCCACCCCAGACCCGGTCGCAGCACCTGACGGCCGTCACCCGTGTATCAGCCCCTACCTCAGCCAACGAGAGCCACCATGAACTTGAAGAACACGACAAGTCGTTTCGGAACGTTGTCGATCGGCATGCATTGGTTGATGCTCCTGTTATTGGTCGCGGTGTATGCAAGCATCGAACTGCGCGGATACTTTCCCAGGGGAAGCGATCTGCGCGCGGGCTTGAAGACGTGGCACTTCATGCTCGGTCTGAGTGTGTTCGCGCTGGTCTTCGTGCGACTGGCCATCCGGCTCGCCGGGTCCACGCCGCGCATCCAGCCAGAACTGCCTGCGTGGCAGCGGCAATTTGCCCGACTGATGCATGCGTTGCTCTACGTCTTCATGGTCGTGATGCCGGTGCTCGGCTGGCTGACGCTCAGCGCCGAAGGCAAGCCGATTCCGTTTTTCGGGCTGCACCTTCCGGCGCTCATCGCCGCGGACAAAGCGTTCGCGGATTCGCTGAACGAAATCCACGAAACCATCGGGACGATCGGCTACTACCTGATAGGCCTGCATGCGGCGGCAGCGTTGTTCCATCACTACGTGATGCACGACAACACGCTGCTACGCATGTTGCCGCGTCGCGATCATCGGGCGGACTAGCCAGCATGAAAACGCGATGGCGCACGACGACAGCCCTCTTTTCGGATTTTGCAAACCCGGCCTTGCAAACCCGGCCCCGTAACTGACAGCAACCCCTCATTCAAAAGGAAAACAACCATGAGTCTTGAACGTGCCGTAATGGCTTTCGCCGGCGTGATGATCCTTATCAGCGTCGCGCTGACCCAACTCGTTTCGCCGTGGTGGTGGCTGTTGACCGCCTTCGTTGGCCTGAACCTGCTGCAGTCCAGCTTTACCGGCTTCTGCCCGGCCGCGATGGTCATGCGCAGGCTCGGCGTCGGCAAGGGCGTTGCTGCTGGTTGCAACTACAAGTGATCCAGCGACCAACGACCCGGAAACGGATGCTCACGGGCATGCGGACGCGCGCGATCCTCGCAACCAGCTTGCTGCTGGCGCTGGCGTCCTGCGGCAGCGAGACGCTGGCGCCCGTGCTGCCGCCGTTGCCGAAGCTCGACACGATCGTCCTGCAGGCCGGCGGCGACGTCCGCGGCCGCGACTGGGATGGCGTGGTCGAGGCAGTGCAGCAGGCGGCATTGACCGCGCAGACCACCGGTCGCGTCACCGTGGTCAACGTCGACGTCAATGATCGCGTGGCCAAGGGCGATGTGCTGCTGCGCCTGACCGCGGTCGAGCAGCAGGCCAGCGCGAACACCGCACGGGCCCAGTGGCGCGCGGCG
>JAWXCG010000193.1:0-7278 GCA_034440555.1 Pseudomonadota bacterium | reverse complement strand
TCGAACTGCAGCTGCAGTTCGAGGCCAAAAAGGACCCGCAGCCTATGCTGCAGATCAAAGCTGATCCGTTCACCGAGTATCAGGTACTGGCCGATGTCATGGGTTCTGCCAAGAACATTGGCATGAGCAAGATCGGATTCGAAACCTCCGCGACCAATTGATTTTCGCGTTCAGCAGGAATGAAAAGCCGGGCCTAGCGCCCGGCTTTTTTGTTGCGCTGTGGACATTCCGATCTGCAGCCTTCCTGAGCCCTTGTTCAAAACCCCCTTCCGGCGACTCCTGCGTTGTAGTTCAGTAACACCGGTCGAGGAGTTGTTCATGCACACGCAAAACGCCCAGGCCAACGCCGTCAGCGAGATCAATGTCACGCCACTGATCGATGTGATGCTCTGTTTGCTGATCATCTTCATGATCGCCGCGCCAACGCTGACGCAGATCGTGCCGCTCGATCTACCGCAGCCACCCCTAACGCCGCCGCCCGAACCAGTGAAGCCGGAACCGCCTATCCAGGTGCGCATTCTGGCCGACGGCCGACTGCTGCTGGATCAACGACCGATCAGCGCACCAGTGCTCTCTGTTGAACTCGCGTATCAAGCGGCCAGAGACAAACGCCGCATTCTTGCCGTCGATGCCGACCAGGACGCCCGCTACGAACAAGTACTGGAAGTTCTTGCCGACGCGCGCGACCAGGGGATCACCCGCATAGCCATGCACGACGGGACCCTGATCACACCCTGACTAAAGCCATCAGCGCGTCCTGGCACAGGCACTCAGGTAGGCGCTGGCGGTGGCCATCAGGCCCGCGTAGAGGGCGTCGTTGATCAGCGCATGTCCGATCGAGACCTCGGCGATATCCGAAATGGCAGCGAGCAGGATCGGCAAATTGTCCAGATCCAGATCATGCCCGGCGTTTATACCCAGCCCGGCCCTTCGCGCCTGTTCGGCTACGCGCAAGCAATCATCCAGCGCCCTGCCGTGAGCGCCCGCTGCAACCGCCGCAGCGAACGGGCCCGTATAGATTTCGATCCGGTCCGCGCCATATTCTGCAGCGCGCGCCACATCCTTGCTATCGGCATCGACAAACAGACTGACCCGGGCGCCGGCGTCATGGCAATGCGCAATGAGAGCGCGCAGAGTCGGCTGCGGCTGACTCAAGTCGAAACCATGATCGGAAGTGATCTGTGAATCAGAATCCGGAACGAAGGTGACCTGGTCTGGCCGTGCAGCACGCACCAGCTCGATCAGACCGGGATAGCCGGAGACGGCCGGGGCAAAGGGATTGCCTTCGACATTCAACTCTACGCGCCCGCCATCGACACCGCGGGCATTGTGTTCCTGCAAAAGCGTTGTCAGAGCATCCACATCCGCAGCGCGAACATGCCGTTGATCGGGCCGCGGGTGCACCGTCAGGCCGTGCACACCCGCAGCAAGCAAGACCTCAGCCGCCGCGCTCACCGAAGGCAGCGCACCGCCGCGCGAATTGCGCAGCACGGCAATCTTGTTCAGGTTGACGCTCAGTCGAGTCATGCGATCATCTTGCCAGCGCCCGCAGGTGGAAGCGAGCAGGCCATTGCTACAAACGCACTTTGCCAGCTTGCGTCCACCTTATCGTTGCCAACCCGGAAAGATTTCGCCCATGAATGCTCCAGTCGACTCGATTCCCGATCTGCATGTCGTGGAAACCTGGTTACGCGGGTTGCAGGACCGCATCTGCGCCGCCGTGGAGAAGGCCGACGGCATCGCCTACTTCCACGAAGACGCATGGAAGCGCGACGAAGGTGGGGGCGGCCGTACGCGCATTCTTCGTGATGGCGCGGTATTTGAACAGGCGGGCATCGGGTTTTCCAAAGTGATGGGCAACAGTATGCCCAGCGCCGCCACAGTGCATCGCCCGGAGCTCGCGGGACAGTCATGGACGGCGATGGGCGTCTCCCTGGTTTTTCACCCGCACAACCCGCATGTACCCACCACGCACATGAATGTTCGACTGTTCACCACGACTGGCGACAAGCCGGTGTGGTGGTTTGGCGGCGGTTTCGACCTCACCCCGTTCTATCCGCATGACGAGGACATCGTTCACTGGCATCGTACGGCGCAAACCCTGTGCGCAAGATTCGGAGATAATCTCTATGCCGAGTTCAAGAGCTGGTGCGATCGCTACTTCTTTCTCAAGCATCGCCAGGAAACACGGGGCGTGGGCGGCTTGTTCTTTGATGACCTCAACCGCTGGCCGTTTGCGAAGTGCTTCGAATTCACCCGTGCCCTGGGCGATGCCTTCCTCGACGCCTACTTGCCCATTGTCGAGCGCCGGAAGAGCACGCTCTATGGTGAACGCCAGCGACAATTCCAGCTTTACCGGCGCGGCCGTTATGTCGAATTCAATCTGGTCTACGATCGCGGCACTTTGTTTGGACTACAGAGCGGCGGCCGCACCGAATCCATTCTGATGTCGCTGCCGCCATTGGTGCGCTGGGAATACGGCCTGGTCGCCGAACCCGGTAGCGCGGAGGCCAAGCTATCCGAATACCTAAAACCGAGGGATTGGGTGAGGTAAGGCGCTTTGACGATGCCCCCAGGCATCGTCAGCCGAACCGAACGCACGCGCAGGCACGCGAGGTCTGAACGCCCGGCATGGATGCCGGGCCGGATGCACTGCACCAGGGACGGTTCACGCCGAGTTCTCAAACGAAGCAGAGTTGCACCCCAAGCGCTACGCCCGGCATGGATGCCGGGCCGGATGCACCGCACCAGGGACGGTTCACGCCGAGTTCTCAAACGAAGCAGAGTTGCACCACATCGCGCTTGCACTGTGCCCTCAGGCTTCGTCAGCCGAACCGAACGCCGTGCACGCACGCACGACCGGAACACTGCACCATGGATCACCCGATCAACAAGACGAGTTCAACAGAAGGGCTTCATTGAAACGAAGGACGCAACACCTCGACAGATAATCGTGGACGCACGCACCCATTTTCCGAACTCCAGAAAAAAGTTGGCCCCGGGCACTTGGGGGTGCACCCGGGGCCGGATTGCGGAGTGACTTGGGGAAAGTCCAGTCCGCTTTCGGTTCACTCAGGGGAGGGAGTGAACAGATCGTTGGGGATCGATCTGAACAATAAGATTGCGACGACTTCGAAAGGTTCAAGGCACGATCGCGCTGCGTTCATTCTTTGTTTAGAATTGTGCGTCGGTGTTAAACCTTCGTTAGCAACAGGCTCAATGCGCCTCGTCCCAATTGTTGCCCGATCCGGTTTCAACCAACAGCGGCACGCGCAGATCTGCGGCGCGACCCATGCGTTCGCGCAGACCGGCACTGACTTCCTCGACGCGGTCCTCGCGTACTTCCAGCACCAGTTCGTCATGCACTTGCAACAGTAGTCGAGCTTCATCGTGTCGCCCTTGCAGCCACGCGTCCACGTCCAGCATCGCGCGCTTGATGATGTCCGCTGCCGTGCCCTGCATCGGCGCGTTGATCGCAGCCCGCTCGGCGCCCTGACGTTGCGCCGGATTGCGCGAATGGATCTCACGCAAATGCAGACGGCGGCCAAACACGGTCTCCACATAGCCATCGCGACGTGCCAGCTCGCGCACCGAAGCCATGTAGGCCTGCACGGCCGGATACCGCGCAAAATAGCGGTTGATATACTCCTGTGCCTCGCCACGGCCAACTCCGATCTGTTTGGCCAGGCCAAATGCCGACATGCCGTACATCAGTCCAAAGTTGATTGCCTTGGCGGCGCGGCGTTGATCATTGCTCACCTGATCGCGCGCCACTGCGAAGACTTCCGCCGCCGTCGCCCGATGCACATCTTCGCCGCGTGCAAAGGCGTCCAGTAGTCCAGGATCTGCGGACAGATGCGCCATGATGCGCAATTCGATTTGCGAATAATCTGCAGCCACCAGCTTGTAACCGGGCGGCGCGATGAACGCGGTGCGGATGCGTCGTCCTTCTTCGGTGCGGATCGGAATGTTCTGCAGATTCGGGTCGGTGGAACTCAGCCGACCCGTTGCCGCCACCGCCTGGTGAAACGAAGTATGCACGCGACCCGTGCGCGGATTGATCTGCTCGGGCAATCTTTCCGTGTAGGTCGACACCAGCTTGGCGAAGCCGCGGTAATCCAGAATCAGGCGCGGAAGCTCGTGGTGCTCGGCAAGATCGGTAATCGCGTCTTCATTCGTCGACGGCTGTCCGGTCGGTGTTTTGGCCAACACGGGTAGTTTGAGTTCCTCGTAGAGCACCGCCTGCAGCTGCTTCGGGGAATCCAGGCTGAAGCTGTGACCGACGCTGGCATGCGCGCGCTCAATCGTCTCGTGCATGCGTTTGCGCAATTCATGGGTCTGGGTGCGCAACAGCGCGGCGTCAATCAACACGCCTTCGCGTTCCATTCGCGCCAGCACCGGCACCAACGGCATCTCGATTTCGTCAAACACGCGACAAAGAGACGGCACACTCTCCAGCAGCGGGCGCAGATGCTGGTGCAAACGCAACGTGATATCAGCGTCCTCGGCCGCATACTCGCCCGCCTCAGTCAGTCCGACATCGGCAAATGAAATCTGTTTGGCACCCTTGCCGGCGACTTGCTCAAATGGAATTGTCTTGACGCCCAGGTAACGCAGCGCCAGTGAATCCATGTCGTGGCGGGTAGCGGTCGAGTTGAAAATATAACTTTCCAGCATGGTGTCGTAGCGATAGCCGCGGACGTCGATGCCGTAGCGCGCCAGTACGTTCATATCGTATTTACCGTGCTGACCAATCTTGGGTCGAGACGCATCCTCGAGCAACGGTTTGAGCGCGAGCAAAGTCCCCTGAAGATCCAATTGCGCCGGCGTGCCGGGCGCACGGTGGGCGAGTGGCACATAGGCCGCGTGACCGGGCGCGCAAGCAAAAGACACACCAACCAGTTCGGCCTGTTGTGCGTCAAGGCCGGTGGTTTCGGTGTCGAAGGCAAACACGGTCGCAGTCGACAGTCGCTCGATCCAAATATGAAGTTGCGCAGTGCTCAATATTGTTTCGTAGAACTTTTCCACTGGTGTTGACGCGGGTACCTCGATCGCCTCCGCCACCACGGCGAGCGCAGGCTTGAGCGGTGTAGTGCTATCCGCGGTGGCCACTGCAGACGTTGGCGATTGCAGATCGAGATCGCGCAGAGCCGCGCGAAACCCATAGCGCGCATACAGTTCACGCAGGTTGGCCGTATCCGCCGGGCGGGTGATCAAGTCCAGCGGTCCGACGTCCAGTGCCAGCGCGGTGCGAACAGTTGCCAAATCACGCGACAGTGGTAGCTGGGTCAACGCGGCGCGGAGATTTTCGCCGATCTTGCCAGCAACGCGATCGGCATTGGCCATCACCGCGTCCAGCGAGCCATATTCGGCCAGCCACTTGGCCGCGGTCTTCTCGCCGCACTTGTCGACACCAGGAATATTGTCGACCTTGTCGCCCATCAGTGCCAGATAATCACCGATCTGATCCGGCCGCACGCCAAATTTGGCAAATACTCCGGCCGCGTCCAGCGTCTGGCCGGTCATGGTATTCACCAGCTGCACGTTGTCGTCGACCAGTTGCGCCAGGTCTTTATCACCGGTGGATACGATCACTTCGATGCCGGCAGCCGCGGCCTGCCGGGCCAAGGTCCCGATCACGTCATCGGCTTCGACGCCGGCAACGCGCAGCACCGGAATGCCCAATGCCGTGACGATCGCCAACATTGGATCGATCTGCGCGCGCAGCTCTTCCGGCATGGGTGGCCGATTGGCCTTGTAGGCTGGAAACATTTCGTGGCGAAAATTTTTCCCGCTGGCGTCAATCACGAAGGCCAGATACTCGGTTTTCTGCGCCAGATGTGCGCGCAGCATGTTGACCACACCAAACAACGCACCGGTGGGCTCGCCGCTCTCGTTACTGAGCGGCGGCAGCGCATGGAAAGCCCGAAACAAATAGGCGGAACCATCAATCAGGATCAGACGCGGGCTGGGCATGGTGGTGGTTCGCGGAAATCAGACGTACATCGTAGCGCCTGATCGGCGAAGGCTTACTCCCGCTGCTCAGCTGCGCAATTTACCGGCTTGATTTTCAGCGCATCGAAGCTGGCAGGTACTTATCTGGCAAGGTGCTCGACTCGGTCCATTCAAGCTCGCTACTCATCGAGTACAGCACCTCAGCGCCCTGGGTATCAGTCACACCCAGATCATTGAAAAGAATCTGCACGGCGCAGCGTCCGCCTTCAAGCGAACCGATATTGATCGACGCTATTTCGGTGGTGGCGTAACTGGTATCGGTACCGAAGCCCTCATCGCCGTTGACTGGGCAACGGTTTTGCACGCTGTAAAACGTGGCGACCTGCAGCTTCAGCGCGGCACCCTGCATAAGCGCCATGGAAACCCGGGCGCGCTGCGTGTAGTCCTGATACGCAGGGATCGCGATGGCCGCAAGGATCGCGGCGACGACCAGGAACCCCACCAGCAAAATGATCCCGATAACCAGGCAGCCGCTGCTGCCAGATTTTGTCGCGGCCGGTGGACGCGGCACGTACGGCGGCGCCATTGCCGGCGGCGCGCTTGGCATCGCAATGCCCAGTTCGCTGGCGACTTGAGACAGTGGCGCCCATTGCGCCATTCCCTCTCGCCAGACCAGCGTGCTGGCGGTGACCTCAGCGCGCAGATATGCGTTGTGCAGCCAGGAATCCGCGACTGGGCCCTGCTGTTGGCGTTGGCTGTCGGCGTAGTACCAGGAGAGTGACATGTGCAGCTCCAAGAGAGAGGCGAGGAGTTTAGCTGGGCAACGCAGTTTGGTGAACGTTTGGATGCGGGTTTTGGCTACGCGTCTGAGTTTTTCGCGCCAGCGGTGCCAGCGCTCGCATGCAATGCACAGCGGGCTTTGTGCGGGCCAGCGAAACAGCCGTCATTCAATGCCGCAGGCGCTCAATCGCTCGGCCCAGTCCAGCCAGTGTCATCGGATACATGCGGTCGCCGATCAACTGGCGCGTAATCGCAATCGAGGGCGTATGGCTCCAGGCGGATTCAGGCACTGGATTGAGCCAGACAGCGCGAGAGTACACATCCAGAATACGCCGCATCCAAACAACGCCGGGTTCCTCGTTCCAGTGTTCGATCGAGCCGCCAGACCGAGTGATTTCGTACGCGCTCATGCTCGCATCGCCGATGAAAATCGCTTTGTAATCGGCAGGGTACTTGTGCAACAAGTCGAACGTGCTGGTGTGCTCACTGTAGCGACGCGCGTTGTCCTTCCATACCCGCTCATAGACAAAGTTATGAAAATAG
>JAWXCG010000192.1:0-10670 GCA_034440555.1 Pseudomonadota bacterium | reverse complement strand
ACCGCATCGATGCGGTTGCAGGTGCGCAGAGCGTCTCGCAAACGGTCACCTTGCGTATTGGTCAGACCGCAACGCTCGACTTGCCCGTACCGGACCAGGCCGCTGAGACCACACTGTCAGCGGTGGAGGTCATCGGCACGCTGCTGTTCGAAAACAAGACCTCGGAAATCGCCACCTATGTGACGCCGGAGCAAATAGCCGCGCTACCGCAAAACTCGCGCAACTTTCTCGCCTTTGCCGACATCGTACCCGGCATGCAGTTTCAAACCGCGGCCGATGGCTCTTCGCAGCTGCGCGGCGGCGCGCAGTCTTCGAACGGCATCAACGTCTTTATCGATGGCGTCGGTCAAAAGAACTACGTACTCAAGGGCGGCATCAGCAGCCAGGACTCCAGCCGCGGCAATCCGTTCCCGCAGCTCGCCATTGCCGAGTACAAGGTCATCACGCAAAACTACAAAGCCGAGTTCGATCAACTGAGCAGCGCGGCCGTAGTCGCGCTTACGCGCTCGGGCAGCAACGATTTCCAAGGCAACGTGTTCTACGACCGCACCACTGACGACTGGCGCGCATCAACGCCACGTGAGCTCTCCTCAGGCGCAAAAAGCGAGTCCAAAGAGGAACAGTACGGCGTCAGCTTCAGCGGACCGATCGTCAATGACTTGCTGCACTTCTTTGTTTCCTACGAAGCGAAGGAGTTCGTCTCTCCGCGCGACGTCACGATTCCTGTGGACGTACCCGTCACCGCATTGCCAGCAGCGCTGGCCGCGCAACTCGGCCCGACCACCGCGCCGTTTGAGATGGATTTGTTTTTCGGCAAACTGACATGGGCACCGGGTGATGCACACCTGGTCGAACTGACCGCCAAGTACCGCCAGGAATCAGAGCTGACCGGAATCGGCGGCGCGAACACACCGTCTTATGGAAGCGCCAAGGACAACGACGAGACGCGCATCGATCTGCACGATCAGTTCAGTGGCGAAACGTTCTTGAACGATGCGCACATCATCTTCGAAGATGCGTACTGGAACCCACGCGCGCTCGGCAACACGCCGGGCTACCGACTGACGAAACCGAACCGGGAAGCCATCCTCAACGCGGGAGGCGGTCCGGACTTCCAAAACAAGGGCCAGCGCGGCTGGGGTATCCAAGACGATCTGACTTTTTTCGGCCTGGACTGGAACGGGGAACACACGGTAAAAATGGGCGTGAAATACAAGTCCGTAAGGATCGAATCCCTGGAGCAGCAGCCCTATAACCCGCAGTTCAATTACGATATCACCCAGAGCACAACCATCCCTTATCTGGTCCAGTTCGGTGCAGTGGTGCCAGGCGTGGGCGACCGCAACGTCTCGTCGCGCAACAAGCAGTTCGGCATTTATCTGCAGGACGATTGGGCGGTCAATGAGCGGCTGATACTGAACTTCGGTCTACGCTGGGACTACGAGGAAACCCCCGGCTATCTCGACCACAAAACGCGTCCGGAACTGGCCGCCGCGTTGCGCAGCTGGGCCAATATCCAGAATACCGATTACGACATCGATAACTACATCAGCGACGGCTCCAATCGCGATGCCTTCAAGGACGCCTGGCAGCCACGCGTAGGTTTCTCCTATGACCTAAGTGGCGACGAGGCGCACGTCATTTTCGGCGGCGCGGGCCGATCCTACGACCGCAACCTATTCGACTATCTTGCACTGGAGCAGTTGAAGGGCACCTTCCCGACGTACACATTCGACTTCAACACACCGGGGCACGAATGCTCAGGCGGCACCTGTCTGAGTTGGGATCCAAACTACTTGAACCCGGAAAACCTCGCGGCACTGGTAGCAGCCAATCCGAATCTCGGAGGCGAGGTCAACATGATCGCCAACGATTTGAAGACGCCGTATTCGGATCAATTCAGCATCGGCATGCGCAACGTCCTGGGACAGTGGAACAGCTCGGTGACGCTGTCGCACGTCAGCAGCTACGACGGTATTGTCTTTACTCTGGGCAACCGTTATCCGGATGGGAGTTTCCGTCCGGCCGGAACCACCTGGGGCGGTCAGCCCTGGGGCTTTGCCATCCCCGGCTACGGCACTTTGATTCTCGCCAACAACGGCATCGAAACGCGTTTGAATTCGTTGCTTGTCTCCATGGACAAGCCCTACACATCGGAGTCCAATTGGGGCGTAACTGTTGCCTACACCTTCAGCGATGCGGAAGAAAACCGCCCCAACGCTGCCGCATCAGACGAGCACTACTTGTTTGATTACGCCAACGTGAATCAGGTGGGCTGGAAACGTTCTACGGGCATTGCGCGCCATCGCCTGGTCACAACGGGAATCATCGCGGGGCCCTGGGGCATGATCTATTCGGCCAAGGCAACGCTGGAGAGTCCAAGCACATACGATGCGGTCAACTGCTTTGATGCCAGCGATTTCAACCACTGCTTCTTCGATCCGTATACGCCAGACGATACCTTCGGTCGACGCCAACTTGATCTTGCTGCGTCCAAGGATTGGGTGTTCAGCGAAGACTACAAGATGAACTTCCGCATCGACGTGCTGAATGCATTCAACCACCGCAACTGGAGTGAGTACAACAATTGGCGCGGCGGCCCTGGCGAAGCCAATCCTGACTTGGGCGACCGTGGTGAGGGTATTCTCCTGCCGACCCGCACGATGAAGGTGTCGCTGGGTTTCAGTTGGTGAGCATTGCTGCAGGCGGGGCTTGCCCCGCCTGCTTTCACTCCTCGGAATTTGAGGCGTAGATTTAGACGCATGCAAGCCAAACTCCGCGGCTACAACAGCACAACACACAAGGTGATCGGCATGAAGGGACTGCGTTGGCCGAGCGCCTGCACGGCAGCGATGCTCGCACTGCTGTCGCTGTCGATCGGATTGTCCGAGGTAACAGCGCGCGCGATCACCGCGAGCAAGGTAGCAGCGAGCGAAGTTGCGCCACGTGCGTCGCGCGCGCAGCAATTACCGAGCCTGTTTGCCGACATCGAGCGGCGTACATTCAACTATTTCTGGGAACGGTCCGACGAACGCAACGGACTGACATCCGATCGTTTTCCCTATGACGAGCCGTTCGCCAGCATCGCGGCGATGGGCTTTGCGTTGACCAGCTATCCACTGGGCGCAGAGCGCGGCTGGATCACGCGAGACCAAGCGCGCGTTCGCACGCTGGCCACGCTGCGCTTTCTGCACGATGCACCACAGGGTTCGGATGCATTGGGCATGAGCGGTCACCACGGCTTTTTCTATCATTTTCTACACCTGGACACTGGCCATCGCTACGCTTCGTGGGTTGAGTTGTCCTCGGTCGACACTGCGCTGCTGTTGGGTGGCGTGCTGTTTGCACAAACCTGGTTTGATCAGGATCGCCCCGACGAACGCGAGATCGTCCGTTTGGCCGAAGCCATTTTCCTGCGCGTCGACTGGACCTTTCTGCAGGCGCGGCCGCCGTTGATATCGCACGGTTGGTATCCTGAAAATGGTTTGATAGAACACGACTGGGCAGGCTACAGCGAAGGCATGCTGGTCTATATTCTGGCGCTGGCATCACCGACTCATCCGGTCGCGCCCGAGGCCTGGACCGCCTGGACGCAAACCTATGAGCGCAGTTGGGCCGAGTTCTACGGACAGGAGCATCTGGGCTTCGGACCATTGTTCGGTCATCAGTTCAGCCATGTATGGATAGACTTCCGTGACATCCAGGACGCCTATATGCGCGAAAAGCACATGGATTATTTTGAAAACAGTCGCCGCGCGACATTGGCGCAGCGCGCTTACGCTGTCAGCAATCCGGGCAAGTTCAAAGCGTACGGGCGATACCAGTGGGGTCTGACCGCAAGCGACGGCCCTGGCGATTTTCCCAACTTACCCAGCCACAATGGCAGGCGTTCTTTTCGCGGCTACTCGGCACGCGGCGCCGGTGTCAAAGACCAGTTCGATGACGGCACGATTGCGCCCACCGCCATGTTGGGTTCGCTGCCGTTTGCGCCGGAGTTGGTGATTCCTTCGGTGCGCGATTTGCATCGGCGCTACGCGAAGCAGATTTACGGTGAGTACGGTTTTTTTGACGCTTTCAACCGTAGCTTTGATTACGACCTGCCGCTGCGCTTCGGTCGGCGCATTCCAGGGTGGGGCTGGGTCGACGATCAGTACATCGGCATTGATCAGGGCCCGATTCTGACCATGATCAGCAATCATCGTAATGGCCGTGTTTGGGAAGTCATGCGGCGCAATCCTCATATCCGTCGCGGACTGCAACGCGCCGGATTTACTGGCGGCTGGCTGGATCGCCCGGTGCAACCGCTCACGCCTGTATCACGATTTCACTGAGACCAGCCGCGTGATCCGGGCCTCAAGCATGATTGCCGCTTTCCTGTTGATGCTCAGTGGGTGCGCGCCGCCTCCATCCGACCAGATCGAGTTGAAGTTCTGGGCTATGGGTCGAGAAGGCGAGGCGGTGAGCTTGCTGCTGCCGGAATTCGAACGACGCCACCCTGAGATACGCGTTCAACTGCAACAGCTACCGTGGACCGCTGCACACTCCAAACTGCTGACTGCCTATGCCTCGGACGCGCTGCCGGACGTGTTCCAGCTCGGCAACACCTGGCTGCCGGAACTCGCCGAGCTGGATGCCCTGGCGGTGCTCGATGGCGCGCTGCTCAATTCTCATAGTGTGCAGCGTGCAGACTATTTTCCAGGCATCCTGGACACCAACGTGATTGATGGCACGTTGTACGGCCTACCCTGGTATGTCGACACCCGACTGCTGTTCTATCGTCGCGATCTGCTGTCGCAGGCCGGCTACAACTCGCCGCCAGAAACCTGGGGCGAGTGGATGCAGATGCAGGCGGCGATCAAGGCCATGGTCGGCAACGAGCGCTACGCCGTGTTGCTGCCGGTGAACGAGTTCGAGCCGCTGCTGGCGCTCGCCTTGCAACAGGAAATGCCACTGCTGCGAGAGCACGCGCGCTACGGCAATTTCCGCAGCGCCGAATTTCGCCGGACACTGTCGTTTTACGTCGAAATGTTCACCCGTGATTTTGCGCCGAAAATGACCAATACCCAGATCTCCAATGTCTGGACCGAGTTCGGTCGCGGCTATTTCTCGTTCTACGTGTCGGGACCCTGGAACATCGCTGAGTTCCAGAAGCGTCTGCCGCTGGAACTGCAGAGCGCTTGGATGACGGCGCCGCTGCCCGGCCCAAACGGGCCGGGGGCGTCCAATGCCGGCGGCTCCAGCCTGGTGGTTTCGCGCAAATCAGTGCATCCCGAGGCAGCATGGAAACTCATCGAATATTTGAGCGAGCCCACGGTACAGCGCGAGTTTCATGGCTTGGTCGGCGCCATGCCACCACGCCGCAGCAGCTGGGCGCAATCCGCGCTGGCCGATGATGTCTATGCGCGCGCCTTTCGCGAACAACTCGAACGCGCCAAGCCGACGCCCAGGATTCCCGAGTGGGAGCGCATCGCCACTGAGATGCGCCTGGTCGCTGAGCGTGCCGTGCATGGTGATTTCAGCATCGAACAGGCAGTGGTTGAACTCGACGTGCGCACGGACCAGATCCTCGAGAAGCGTCGCTGGCTGCTCGATCGTGAGGCGGCTGAAGCCACTACTGCGCAGCTGCACAACAGGACGCAGCGACCATGAATGCATCACGCGCTGGCTGGCTATTTGTGGCACCGGCGCTAGTGGTGATCGCAGTCTTCTTTTTACTGCCAGCGATGGCTTCTTTGTTACTCAGCTTGACCGACTTCGATCTGTACGCTCTTTCCGATTCGCGCAGAATGCGCTGGGTTGGATTGGGAAATTACATCGATCTTCTGCAGCGTCCGCTGTTCTGGCAAGCCTTGGGCAATACTCTATATTTCGTAGTGGTAGGTGTGCCGGTGTCGATCGCCGTGTCGCTGACCGCAGCCTTGCTGCTCAACTCAACGGCCGCGCGTTTCACGCCTTTCTTTCGCACTGCATTGTTCGCACCGGTGGTCACCACTGTGGTCGCGGTCGCGGTGATCTGGCGCTACCTTTTTCACACCCGCTACGGACTCATCAACGTCGTCTTGGATACTGTGGGCATTGCTCCAATCGATTGGCTAGGCGATCCGAACTGGGCGATGCCCACCATCATTTTGTTCGCAGTCTGGAAGAATTTTGGCTACAACATGATCATTCTGCTGGCCGGCTTGCAGGCGATTCCGGTCGACCTGTTCGAAGCCGCACGCATCGACGGCGCCAGCCGCTGGCAGCAATTGCGTTACATCACGCTGCCGTCACTGCTGCCGACTCTGATGATGGTCAGCATCCTGACTCTGTCGGGTTACTTTCAGCTGTTCGCCGAGCCCTACGTGATGACCGAAGGCGGGCCACTGCAGAGCACGATGAGCGTGCTGTATCTGATGTTTGAAGACGGCTTCAAGTGGTGGAACCTTGGTGCTGCGTCGGCGGTGGCGTTTCTGCTGTTCCTGCTGATGCTGAGCAGCACATTCGCCTTGGTTCGACTCGGTCGACGCAGCCAGGCGCTATGACCCCGGCCGCGCTCAAACGGTTTTGGGTCAGCACGCTGGTCAATGGTGCGCTGTTGGGCTTCGCTGTGCTGAGCCTGGCGCCCCTGGCGTGGATGCTGTCGGTGTCGTTGATGCCCAGTGGTGAGGCCAGTACCCTGCCACCGCCGTTGCTGCCGAGTGCGCCAACACTCGCCAACTATCGTGCGCTGTTTACGCGTATGGGCATCGCCGGCTATCTGCTCAACAGCGTGCTACTCGCGTCGGTGATCACGGCAACATCCCTGCTGTTCAATACACTTGCCGGTTATGCGTTTGCCAAGCTTCGCTTCGGTGGCCGCGATCGTCTGTTCCGTCTGCTGCTGGGCGCGCTGGTGATTCCGGCGCAGATCGCGATGATGCCCTTGTTCCTGCTGTTGAAAGAGCTCGGCCTGGTCAATAGCTACAGCGGAGTCATCGTTCCAGCGTTGGCCAGCGTGTTCGGTATTTTCCTGGTACGGCAGTATGCGCGCGGCATTCCCGACGAACTGCTCGAGGCCGCGCGTATCGATGGCGCCAGCGAGTTGCGCATTTTTGTGCAGATCGTGCTGCCACTGCTCAAGCCCGTTCTGGTGACGCTCGCGACCCTCACTTTCCTGGGTAGCTGGAACGACTTCATGTGGCCGCTGATCGTTCTGTCAGACAGCGATCTGCACCCGTTGCCGGTCGCGCTTGCCAATCTCGCTCGCGAACACGTGCAGGACAACGAACTGATGATGGCGGGCGCGGTGTTGACCGTGCTGCCCGTGCTGTTGCTGTTTCTGTCGCTACAGCGCTACTACTTGCAAGGGTTGCTGCTTGGCAGCGTGAAAGGATAACGATGAGCGCAGCATGGTTTGGTGCTTGTGCACTGCTGTTGAGCCCCCTGTTGCCGTCGCTGCCTGCGGCGGAACATACTCTGTCCGGCATCATCGACGATTTGCGTGTGCACGATGTGTGGACCGCTGCGGGCACCGATGAAGTCGGCGCCGAGTTGCGCTGGATCGCGGGTCCTCAAAGCGATGCGCTGTGCCTGGACTACGACTTCAACCGCGCTTCGGGCTTTGCCACGGCCCGCCGCGTATTGCCGATGCGCTTTCCCGCTGATTACGAATTTCGCTTCTCGCTGCGCGGCGAAGGCGGCCCGAATCACTTTCAATTCAAACTGGTTGATGCCAGCGGCGAAAACGTGTGGTGGATCAGCCGGCCGGAATTCTCGCCTCCGCCGGACTGGCAGCCGCAGCGCTACAAGAAACGCCACGTGGAATTTGCCTGGGGACCGACGGCTGATCGTGTCCTGCGCGAAAGCACATCGATCGAGCTGACCGTCGCAGCAGGGAGCGGTGGCGGTCGTGGAAATGTCTGTGTGGACGCACTGCGTTTCGTCGAGCGTGTGCCAGCCGGCACACCACCGTCACCGGTACTGACCTCGCTTGCGCCTGCTCACGCGGACGATCTGGCCAAGGCGCTGGATGGCTCGCCCCGCTCCGCGTGGCAAAGCGCCGATGCGATGGCGCAGACCCTGACACTCGATCTGGGCCAAGCGCGCGAGTTCGGCGGCCTGGTTCTCAACTGGTTGCCGGGGCTGGCCGCGAGCAAGTATCGCGTCAGTCTGTCCGACGAGGGCAAGTCCTGGCGCGTCGTGCGCGAGGTCAACGGCGGCGACGGTGGCGTCGACCCATTGCTGTTGAGCGAATCTGAAGCTCGCTTCGTGCGATTGGAATTGCTCAAGGCCCAGGGCGAGCACTACGCACTGGCCGAACTGCAACTACGCGACCTGATCTTTGGTGCCGGTCCGAACGCGATGATCCAGGCGCTGGCCAAGGATGCGCCACGCGGCGCCTATCCGCGCGGCTTCTCGGGCGAGCAGACTTACTGGACGGCGCTCGGCATCAACGGCGGTCGCGCCCAGGCACTGCTGTCTGAGGACGGGGCCATCGAACCCTATCGCGGCGCATTCTCGCTCGAGCCGCTGTTGTTCGCGGAAGGTCGTCGGCTGAGTTGGGCGGATGCGACGATCACTCATTCGTTGCAGGACGGCGATCTGCCGATTCCTTCTGTGCGTTGGCAGCTACCGCGGGGTCTGCGTGTCGACATCACCGCCTTTGCCGATGGCAGACCCGAGCGCCCTCGCCTGCTGGCGCGCTATGCGCTGCATAACGCCAGCAAGACAGCACGCGAATTAACGCTGGCGTTGGCAGTGCGCCCATTCCAGGTAAATCCGCCGGTGCAATTTTTGAACACGCCCGGCGGCGTCAGCGCGATTCGGATGCTGGAAATTTCGCCTCGGCGCGTGCGTGTCAATGAGTCGAATGCTGTCTGGCCGCTAGCTGCGGCCGATGCGGTCGTGGCGCGTGCTTTTGACCAGGGGGCATTGTTGGATGGGTTGCCAGTTGCAGCGCAAAGCTCAGGCGCTGATACGGCAGCGGTGAGGGTTACAGATCCAGCCGCGCTCGCCTCGGGCGCGCTGCTGTATCGGGTCACACTCGCGCCGGGTCAACACTGGGAAACTGGAGTAGTACTGCCGATGCTTGCCAGCGATGCAGATGCCCCCGATCTTGCGGGGAAATCTCCTTCGCTCTGGCTGCAAACGCGCCAAACAAAAGTTGCAGCGCGCTGGCGCCAGACGCTGGATGCAGCACGCATCGACGTGGCTGCAGCGCCGGAGCTTGGTGCAGCCATGCGCACGGCGCTGGCGCATATCCTGATCAACCGGGATGGCCCATCGATCCAACCTGGGACACGATCGTACGCACGCTCCTGGATTCGCGATGGCGCGATGACCTCAGGTGCTCTGATGCGCGTGGGGCATGCCGATGTGGCGCGCGAATTTATCGACTGGTATCTGCCATTTCAGTTCGACAGCGGCAAGGTGCCATGCTGCGCCGACCGTCGCGGCGCCGATCCGGTGCCGGAGAACGACAGCCACGGCGAGTTCATTCACCTCATCGCCGAGCTGTATCGTTACGACCACGACATCGACGGTTTGCGGCGACGTTGGCCCGCAGTCGATGCGGCCGTGCGTTACATGGACCAGCTGCGCAAAAGCGAGCGTCATGCCGCCAATCAAACTCCGCAACGGCGCGCGTTCTACGGCCTGCTGCCGCCATCGATCAGCCACGAAGGCTATTCCGACAGACCGGCCTATTCGTACTGGGATGGATTCTGGGGGCTGCTCGGTTACAAGAACGCGGTGACGATCGCCGAAATATTGGGTGAGCACGACAGCGCGCAACGCGTTGCCGCCGCACGCGACCAATACCGCGTAGATCTTTATGCCTCGCTGGCGGCAGCAATGGCGCAGCACGACATCGATTATTTACCCGGCGCCGCAGATCGCGGCGACTTCGATGCCACCTCAACCACCATCGCGCTGGCACCTGGCGGCGAGCAATTCTCACTGCCGGCCACAGCATTGCGCGCCACCTTCGAACGCTACTGGAAAAACTTCGAGGAACGTCGCACCGGTCGCGGCACATCGACCGCTTACACACCTTACGAATGGCGCGTGGTCGGGGCCTTCGTGCGTCTGGGCTGGAGAAAACGCGCGCAGCAGGCGATCGCGTACTTCATGGCTGATCGTCGGCCGGTGGCGTGGAATCAATGGGGGGAAGTGGTCGGGCACGCCATGCGCGAACCGCGATTCATTGGCGACATGCCGCATGGTTGGGTCGCTTCAGACTTTATTCGCAGCGCACTGGACCTTTTCGTCCATGAACGCGAATCCGACCAAAGCCTGGTGATCGCCGCGGGCGTGCCGGCGGCATGGCTGAGCGGCTCAGGGGTTGCCGTGCAAGGCGTGCGCACACCCTATGGGGAGCTCAGCTATCGCCTCAGCGAAAACAAAAGCGGCGAAGTCACACTGCAGATCGACGCTGGCGTTGCCATACCACCAGGTGGCCTGCGTTGGGCATGGCCTGAGACCGCGCTGCAGAGCGCATCGAACGATAGCGTGAAGCGCGTCGGTGCGGAGTGGGTGATGACACAGCTGCCGCAGACACTACGCGTCAAGGCACTTTGACTCGTAGCGGCTCAGCGCGATTAAAGCGCATCAGGGAACCTCTGATCAAGTCCGGAGCCGCGATAGCCCCCTGAGTCAGGGGGCGAAAAACCGCAGGTTTTGACCAGCTCCGCTGTTGAGAGCGGGGGTTT
>JAWXCG010000191.1:0-6606 GCA_034440555.1 Pseudomonadota bacterium | reverse complement strand
GCACGGCGCGCCGTGCAAGCGGTAACCGAAGACGCTGAGCGCGCGGGTGTCGATCTTTTGATTGCGGACGTGTTGCCACCGAGTGGCAGCGGGCTACTCGCGCAGTTGCGAACCAGATCGGGCGAAACGATCGATGCGCAGAATTACCTATTCGCGTGCGGACCGTGGTTGGGTTCAGTACTGCCTGGTGCGCTGGCCGGTCGCATTTTTCCGACGCGACAAGAAGTGTTTTACTTTGGCACGCGTCCCGGCAATCGGGATTTTTCCGCAGAGGCGCTGCCGATCTGGCTCGATTTCGATCGCGACTATTACGGTTTTCCTGATCTCGACGGACGTGGCTTCAAGGTCGCGCACGATAGCCACGGCGATGCCATTGACCCGGACACCGTCGAGCGCGCACCCACTGCGGACCGTGTCGCCGACGCGCGAGCGTTCATCGCCCGACGCTTTCCGGCCCTGGCCAATGCACCGCTGGTCGGCGCCGAGGTGTGCCAATACGAAAACACGTCGAATGGCGACTTCGTCATTGACCGCCATCCCGAATTCAGCAACGTCTGGATCGTCGGCGGCGGCTCCGGCCACGGCTTCAAGCATGGACCTGCGGTTGGCGAATACACCGCGCAGCGCGTGCTCGGTGGCGAGCGGCTTGAACCTCGCTTCAGTCTCGCGACCAAGCAGACCGTGCAACGGCGCGAGGTGCATTAGCACCACGCATGCATCGGCGCAGCATGCGGCAACGCCATTCGCCGCAGCGCCTGTTTTCGCTGCGGGCTCCGTATGGATTTCGGTGCCGGGTAAAGGGTGCTGTCGCGCAGCGTCTACGGGTAGCGTCTTCGGGTAGCGCTGACGCGAGCGCAAATGCAAAATGATTGCCTACGGTCCGTGTTCAGCTGCCGTACGCGCTATAGCCGGCGACATTCAAGCCAGGCTGTTGTTACGTTTCGCTTGCCAGCCAACGCGTCTGTTGGCCTAAGGCATGCGCGCTCCGTGCCCGAGTGCTCATTCTCCTGTGGATTCTTCCGCTCATGGCGCCTAGAGTGGGCCTTGGCTCGCGCGATGATCGAATCAAATAGAGGGCGAGCGCCGCAACCATTCGTCCGACTATGCGCATTGCCCTGGCCCCGCTAAGCGCCCCACGTTGCAATTTGACCCACAAGATAGGCAACCATGACCCGGCTCACTGAACGCTACACTGCGGCATTCGACCTGGTGCGTCGTGAACACGCAGGGCAGGTACGCAAAGGATCAACGATTCCGTACGTGTATCACTTGCTGGCAGTGTCCAGCCTGGTGCTTGAATTCGGCGGCAATGAAGATCAGGCCATCGCCGGCTTGCTGCATGACCTGATCGAGGATTGCGGCGAAGGCCATCGCGACGCAGTGCGCAAGAATTTCGGCGACGTCGTCGCAGACATCGTCGAGGCGTGCACGGACGGCAGCGCCGAGAGCAAAGGCCAACACAGCGATCCCCAAGCCAAACTACACGACTGGCGACGCCGTAAGCTCGCCTATCTATCGACATTGCGTGCCAAGGATCATGCAACTCTGCTGGTATCGGCTTGCGACAAGCTGCACAACGCACGCGCCATCGTCGTGGATCTTGAGACGCCTGAGATCGGACTGGATGTCTTCACGCGCTTCACTGCCGGACAAATCGGCACGTTGCGCTATTACCATTCGCTGGCGGTTTTGTTCGCGCAACGCGGCGCAAAACCGGCACGGCAACTTGAAGCAACGGTCGCGCGCATGCACCAGCTGGCCGGTGACGCACAGCGCATGCCGCTGGATATTGGCTAGCCCGGTGTGACAGTGACCGCACCCTTTCTCTGGCTCGCCTTGCTCGGCGCGCTCGCGATTGGTCTTTCGCTGGGGCTACTGGGTTCGGGCGGTTCGATACTCACTGTGCCGATTCTGGTCTACGTACTCGGTCAACCAGAGAAGGTTGCGATTGCCGGTTCGCTGCTGATAGTCGGCGCGATAGCGTTGATCGGCGCGATCCCGTGGGCGCTGCGCGGCCAGGTCGATGGCCGCAGTGTGTTGTTGTTCGGTGTCCCCGGAATGCTGGGCACCTATCTTGGCGCCGCGTTGGCAAACTTTCTTCCTGGACCGCTGCAGCTGGCAATCTTCGCCTTGGTGATGCTGGCTGCGGCGGCGACCATGCTGCGATCGCCGCAAGCGTCGGCCGCAGTTTCACTCCGCAACCGTTACCGTCTTGCCGGTGACGGTGTGCTCGTCGGCATTTTGACCGGCCTGGTCGGCGTTGGTGGCGGATTCTTGATTGTGCCGGCATTGGTGCTGTTGGGCGGACTCAGCATGCATCGCGCTATAGGTACCAGCCTCTTCATCATCAGCCTCAACGCCTTCAGCGGCTTTGTCACCCACTACGGGTTATTGCGTGCCGCCGGCACCGCGCTGGACTGGCGCCTGATCGGAATTTTCATCGCGGTGGGCGCGGTCGGCAGTCTCGTCGGTCAGCAAATCGGCGGCCGGCTTCCGCAGCTGATGCTGCGCCGAGGCTTCGCCGCCATTCTGCTGTTGATGAGTGTGTATATCCTGTGGCGAAGCGTCCCCGAGCTGCTGACGGCTTGGCACTAATCTGGAATATCCCAATGCAGCCCATGGTCACGCCGTTCTTTCACGCCCAAACCAACACCTACACCTATGTGCTGCGCGATCCGAACGGCTGCACCGCGGCGGTCATCGACCCGTGCCTGGATTTCGATGCGAGATCCGGGCGCACGGGAGTCACTTCAATCCGGCGCGTTCTCGATTTCATTGTTGCCGAAGGTCTCGAACTCGTGTGGATTCTCGAAACCCATGCCCACGCCGATCACCTGAGCGCCGCGCATTGGCTGAAGGCGCAACGGCCGGCGGCGCAACTCGCGATTGGCCAGGGTATTTGCGACGTACAAAAAACCTTCGGCGTACTCTTTGGTCTCGGTGCAGAATTTCCGGTCGACGGCAGTCAATTCGATCATCTGTTCGCGGACGGGGAGTGTTTTGCCATCGGCGCGCTCGAAGCGCAAGTCATCGCCACGCCCGGCCACACCAACGACAGCATCAGCTATCGCGTTGGTGATGCATTGTTTGTCGGCGATTCCCTGTTCATGCCCGACGCCGGCACTGCACGTTGCGATTTTCCGGGCGGCAGTGCCGCGCGGCTTTACCAGTCGATTCAACGACTCTATCGGCTGCCTGAGAACACTCGGGTCTTTGTCTGCCATGACTATGGCCCCAACGATCGCGCGGTCGCCTGCGAGACCACCATTGGCGCGCAAAGGGCCGCCAACATCCACGTTCGTTCCGACGTAGTTGAGGCAGAGTTTGTGCGCGTCCGTCAGGCGCGTGACCTGACACTGGAAATGCCGGCGCTCATGCTCTCAGCGATCCAGGTCAACATCCGCGCCGGTGCGCTGCCCGAAGCGGAATCCAATGGCGTGCGTTATCTGAAATTGCCGCTGGACCAGCTCTAAGGCGTCGCCGATGTGCATCGATCCCTGGCTAGCGCGTCAGACGATCGCGGCGCACTCAGGCAGCGCGCTTGGCCGCTACCGGCAGGTGGATGGTGAAGATCGTGCCTTTACCCACTTCACTGGCAACATCGATGCTGCCGCCGTGCCTGCGGACAATGGAGTACGACACTGAGAGTCCAAGCCCCGTCCCTACGCCGACCGGCTTGGTGGTAAAAAATGGCTCGAACACGCGCTTCAAATGCGCCGGTTCGATGCCCTTTCCGGTGTCGGCAATTTTTATCCAGACACCGCCCTCGCTGCAACCGGTACTCACCGTGATGGTGCCTCGCCCCTCAATCGACTGCGCGGCATTGACCAGCAAGTTGAGCAGCACCTGATTGATCTGGAAAGGCAGACACTCGACCAGTGGCAGGGAACTGTACTGACGTATTACATGGACCTTGTACTTGAGCTCGTGCGTAGCGACATTGAGCGTGGTGTCGATGCCCTTGTGCAGATCGACCTTTTGCCAATCTGCCTCATCCAGATGCGAGAACTCTTTCAGGTCCTTGACGATCTTCTCGACACGTGCGGCACCTTCAATTGACTCGCTCAACAGCGCAGGGATGTCTTCGCGCAGGAATTTCGGGTTGACCTGCTTGGCCGGCACTCTCAAGTTTATGACGTTGGAGGCGACGGACTCGTGCTTGCTATGTGAGTGTTCGATCGCATCCAATGCGGCGACGATGTCCGCGACATAACCATCAAGGCTGATTAAATTGGCACTGACGAATGCGATCGGGTTGTTGATCTCGTGGGCGATGCCCGCCGCCAGTTGTCCGATCGATGCCATCTTTTCGGACTGCAAGAGCTGGCTCTGGGTGCCGGCCAACTTTTCGTTCAGCGCCTCGAGTTCGACGTTGCGCTGACCCAGGATGCGTTCGGTTTCCAGACGATCGGTGATCTCCGCGTTCAGCGTGGCATTTGCCCTGCCCAGCGCTTCGTTGGCATCGTCCATCTTGATCACCAGCAGCAGCGCATTGCGCGTTTGCAGATGGACATGGATTGCCATCAGCACCAGAGCGACCAGATTGACCAGCACCTGAACCAGAAACAGGTTTCGATGCTCCATCTGCGGACCAATGATGATCAACACCACAATTGTTCCCATGTTCGGCAGCATCGACATGAAGTAGCTGCGCAGACTGGGGTTCATGCTGACGATACTGATCGAGTTGAATCCGGCGGCGGCGCAGGCGAGCAACGCAACTTCCTGCGCCGAAACCACGGGCGCCGAGAGCAGATTGATGATGCCCAGCCCGGTGCCGGTAAGCATGGCGCCGACGGTAAAGATCCACATTCTGACCCGTGGATCAGGGTGACGGCTTCGCGTCCTGCCATCGCCGATTATTGAACCCACCCGCGCCACGGTGACCAACACCAGAGCAACAAACACCCAGCCAATCGCCGGTCGCTGCCGGATTGCATCCGCGAGCGACAGATAGAGGATCAGCAGGAACGGAGCAAATACCATTTGCGGAATCAGCGAGCGGCGATACAACTCATCAGTCAGGGCAACCTGCAGCTTCGGTCGATACTGCAGGTCCTGAGCCTTGAGACGAACTATGTTCACAATGTGCTCCTGCGTTGCACCCGTAAAGCCAAAGCCATTTCGAGAGCGCGCGTTGTGACGAATTGCAAAGCTGGGCCGAAACGCTGCCAACGTCGCGGAGATAGCGCAGTGTCGCGCCACAGCGGCTGTCTGTCGACCGCACTAACACGTATGTAGAAGCACGTATGGTGCGCCCCCGCAGACACACGTAACTTGCACTCACCGGTGATCCGGAACTGAGCGGAAGTTCGAGGACAGCCTCAATCATCCAGCTCCAGCACCGTCACCTACCTTGAGGAGCGTGTCATGCCGAGAATCATGCTGGTCGACGACGAACGCAATGTGCTGAGTAGCCTGCGACGCACCATCCATGCGATGCCCACGGAGACCTTTGATGGCGAGACCATCATCGAAACCTTCGAGAAGCCTGAGCTGGCATTGGCGCGTGCAGTCGAGTGCGAGTTTGATCTCGTTATCTCGGATTGGCGCATGCCTTCGATGAGCGGAATCGCATTTCTCAACGAACTGATCCAGATCCAGCCGAACATCGCGCGTCTGGTGTTGAGCGCCTATGGCGATTTCCTGTCCGAAGTGAAAGCAATCAGCCGCATCAAGATATTCCACTTCATCAACAAGCCATGGAACAACGATCAGCTGCGAACCCTTCTGCGTCAGGCGCTGGAACACCGTCGCCTGCTGATGGCCAATCCGCGGCCGTCAGACAAGGAGTTGCGACGAGAAACGCGTCTCTCGGAAATCGAGCTGCAGCGCATTGACCGCGAGCAGCCGACCTTGCATTGGAAGGCGCGCGAGACCATGGATGTGATTCAGCAATTCGGTTGATCCAGTGGTTTGACGTTCGGGGGCAGGGCCCAGGTAGCGTGCGCAGATGCCGCCGCACCTGGTGCCGTCTGCCCCTCTGACTGGTCACACTCGGCCTCCAGCGTCATTCGGCTTGCGGCAACCGCGACGCCGCGAATTTCGCTCGCGCACCCTGTTGCGCGGCGCACGACGCCCACGCGCCTGAGACCCGAACCGCTGCCCGGCACTGAGGGGCACTCAACAGCAGCATGCATTCCCCCAGCGACCGCTTGGGCAAGGGGCGCCACCGCACCGACCGCGCCAATGGCGACAGCCGACAATCGGGTGAGCGCTTGACTCTGGACCTGGGTCTAGACAGCACGCTGGGCTCACACTGGAGATCGGGCATGTCGAGATTTGGGACTGGTCAACTGGCCAGCCAGGCAGGCGTCACCATCGACAGCGTGCGCTGCTACCAGCGTGACGGGCCGCTGTCCGTGTCCACGAGACTGGCAACGGGTTATCGAGGCTACCTTGGTGCCGAGCGCAAACGCGTGCGTTTCATCCGTCGCACCAAGTTGCTCGGTTGCGCGCTGGCAGGCATTCGCAGCCTGCTGAAGCTGAGCGCTGAGCGCAGTGTGGCCAGGATCAAGCGGGTCGCCGATGCCAGGCTGACCGATGTCGAGCAACACATTCTCGAACTGGAATGCGTTCGCGACGGCCTGCGTTCGCTGATCAGCG
>JAWXCG010000190.1:0-5114 GCA_034440555.1 Pseudomonadota bacterium | reverse complement strand
GCGCTGCCGGCAGCGCGATCCGGGCGGTGCTGGTCAACGGCGCCATAACTTGCGAAACCGACAACGACGGTGGCCCCGCTGCGCTGACAGCGCTGGCCACGCACGAAGCCAATCCGTCCGCGCACTATCCGATCGTCTGGACCGCGCCCAACACGACCAGTGCCTTTACCAGCCGCGACACGATCAGCATCAACTCGGCCGTGGCCGAAGCGACGTTGTACGTCAATGATTCCGGCTCGACAGGGCCGGCGCTGCTGCTCGCCAATGCAACGGGTTCCGAAGGCGACATCGCGGTCGCCGACGGCGACGCATTGCAGATAGGGACCTGGAATCTGGCCACCGACACCTACACCAACTGGATGCAATTTAATTTAAATGGCGATGCTGGCTTTGTCAGTCGTCTCGGCATTGGCACCACGGTGCCGAACCGCACCCTGGTCGTACAAGGCGACGACCCCGTCGTCCAGGTTCGCGACGACACTACCGGCAACTCGGCGGCTGCCGCGCGCCTGGAATTGCTGGAGACCGGCGGTGGCGGCGCGTTCATGCAATGGGACGGTGCACTTAATCGGCTCAATGTCGGAACCCTCGAAAACAATATTGGCTCCGATCTGCTGGTGCTGGACCGCGGCTCGCAAAGCGTGGGCATCGGCACCAGCACACTGGACAACAGTTACACGCTGTCGGTCAACGGCAGCATCCGCAGCAAGGAAATCGTGGTCGAGTCCGGATGGTCGGACTATGTGTTCGAGCCCGGCTACCGGCTTGCGCCGCTGGTGGAGGTGGCGCAGCACATTGCCGCACATGGCCACCTTCCTGACGCGCCATCGGCCACCGCGGTCATGGCCAATGGCCTGCGGATAGGCGAATCCCAAGCCATGCTGATGCGCAAGATCGAGGAACTCACCCTGCACCTGATCGCCATGGATCGCGAGCTGCGCGATTTGCGCCAGCGCACGCTGGGCGACGCCGAGGATCTGCCGTGAACGGAAAGCTCATTTTGGGCATCGCGCTGGCGACCTGGTGCGTGTTCGAAAGCGCAGCGCTGTGGGCACAGGCCGGCACGCTTCCAGTGTCCAAAGGCCGCTACCGCCTTCCTTATGCCAACGGCACCGAGGTCCGCGCCAGCAACGATCACACCAATCATCCCTCGCTGCTGAACCAGATCGACATGAGTGGCACCGGTGGCGCACCGTATACGATCGTGGCCGCCGCTGACGGATGGCTGCGGATCATCGAAGACGACAACACGCTTTGGTGCCCTGGGGCCACAGGCGGCAACCCCACCCCCTGTGGTGTTCTACCGCTCAATGTCTGCTGCGAGAGATCCAACGTCGCGTGCAACTCAGGATGCCGCAACAACTTCGTGTGGATCGAACACACCAATGGCGAGTGGTCCAAGTACTCGCACATGGTCACTGGCAGCGTCGCGGCCAACGGCCATCAGCTCAACGACTTCGTGCAGTCGGGTGCGGCGTTGGGCACGGAGGGCCGGGTGGGATTCGCCAGTGGGCCGCATCTACACTTCAATATTGCGCGCCTCAATGCGGGCATCGATTCGATCAATAGCGCCGGCTTTCTGGTCGACGATGGCGATCCGACGACGAGCGACTACAACCGTCAACACCGCATTCCCGCCTTCTGCACGGGCGCCCCGATCTGGCTGGGGGGCGATACCGGCACGGCAGCGGCGTGCGGCAATTTCTGCCTCCCCAGCTTGGACCCCAATGACACGGTCAGCGCAGGCGAGGTGTTTCACCGCCAGGCCGGCACAATCACGCCTGGGGCCGCGCATCGCGTGCTCAACGGTGGCGGCGAAGCCCTGTTCGCGCAAACCCGCATCACATTGGGGCCAGGATTTTCGGCCGCCGAACAATCCTATTTTTCCGCCGCAACCGGCCCGTGCAACAGCCCAGGTGGCGACTGAGGATTCCGATTCGCGCTCAGCGCGAAGGTACTCGATACTTGCGGATGGGCGTTGGCACCAGTCGGTGATCGCGGCATTGCTGAAACGCTTCACAGTCTCAATGACTGCATGGCGCGGGCGCTGCAGACTTTAGTCGGTCTCAACAGCAATCGCGAACACCTGCTTGTTCTGCGAGCCACGTTGCGGCTTGCCGCGATTACGCCCGCCGCCAAGGCAGCCATCGTCGATCTGCACAACGTCGCGTACCTGGCGTGATTGCTCACCGCAGGTCATGCGTCGTGACGCTTAGGCCAGCGCGCGCAACGTGGTGCTTGGCGGTGCGCTGAGTATGCGGCGTGTTGCGAGCAGGCCGGTGATGGTTACCGCCAGCATGCCGATCGCAGCGCCGCTCAGGGCCACGGGCCAGTTTGCGCTCCACGGTAGACTGAAAACCTGTTCGGCGATGACACCGGAAATCACTGTAGCGGCCACTGCTGCGGTCACGCCGGCCAGGGTGCCGATGGCGATAAATTCGGAGGCATGGGCCAGGCGCAGTTGGCGTGTGCTGGCGCCCAACACGCGCATTACCGATCCCTCAAGCAGACGCTCGTCCTGGGTCGCGCTGACTGCTGCCAGCAGCACCAGCAGGCCGGCGACCAGGGTGAAGTAGAAAACGTATTCGACCACACTGGTTACTTGCGCTGCGGTGTTGCGCACTTGCTTGAGCACGGCGTTGATATCGATGACGGAGAGATTGGGGAATTGCTCGATCAGTTCGTTGCCGAGTTGTGGCGTCGAGTCAGGCACGCGAATTGCGGTGACGAAACTCGCGGAGTAATCATCGAGAACCCCAGGCGAGGCGACGACGAAAAAATTCGGTTGGAAACTTTCCCAGTCCACTTCACGCAGATTGCTGATGTGCGCGTCGAAGCGACGTCCGGCAATATCAAAGCTGACCAGATCGTTGAGCTTCCAGCCCAACGCCGCGGCCAGGCCTTGCTCGACGGAAATCTCGGCGCTTGCGGCCCCTGTTTCTGGCCACCAGCTGCCGGCCACGATTTTGTTGTCGCTGCGACGATAGGTAGCGCTCTCACTTAGATTGAACTCGCGTTCGGCCAGCCGCTGGGCCCGATCGCCATTCGCCTGATAATCAGAACCGGTGACGGCTTTGCCGTTTACTTCAACCAGTCGCGCGCGGATCATGGGATACAGCACGGGACTTGCTACGCCCGCCTGATGGGATAGTTTCTGCTGCAGAAATGCCTGCACCGGTGCAACTTGATCGCGCTGTACATTGATAATGAAACGGTTGGGTGCGTCAGTCGGCAGCGAGCGCTGCCATCGATCGAGCAGGTCGGTGCGCACCAGGGTCAGCAGCAGAATCACCATCAATCCCAGACCGAGCGCGGCGATCTGCGCGGCACTGGCCACAGCGCGTCGACCGACATTAGCCAGCCCATAGCGCCATGGCCCGCGCAGTCGTGTGCGCAACAAACGCAGCAGCCACACCAATACAGCGGCCAGCAACGCCAGAACCAATAGTGTGGCTGCGATTCCCAACAACATGGCCGTGGCCAATGTTGGTGAACCTGCCTTCCACCACAGCAGTGCGCCCAGCCCTGCCAGACCTACCAGCGCTGCCAGCCAGGCACTCGGCTCGGCCATGCTCAAATCTCGACGCAGCACGCGCAGCGCCGACACACGACGCAGCGCCAGCACCGGTGGCACGGCGAACGCGAGCAACACGGTGCAGCCAACGATCAGGCCCGAGAGCGCTGGCGTCCACCCGGCGGGGGGGATGTCCAGTCCCATGACACGCCCGAGCCAGTTACCCAGCACGCTTTGCAAAACAAAAGCCAAAGCGATGCCGATGCCGCTGCCGATCAAGCCAAGCCAAACCAGCTCGCCGATGTAAATCGAGGTGATTCGGTTTTGGCTCGCACCCAGGCAGCGCATCACGGCGCAACCATCGAGGTGACGTGCGGCATGACGTCGTGCCGCCATCGCCACGGCAATCGCAGACAGCACCACGCTGAGCAGCGCCGACAAACCCAGGAAGCGGTCGGCGCGTTCCAGCGCCGAGCGGATTTCGGGCCGCGCGTCGGAAATGGTTTCCAGGCGCTGCCCGCGCCCGAGATCCTGCTTCATCGCTGCGGCGAATCGCGTCACGGCAGCGGCATCACCAGCGACTACGAAGCGGTAGCCGATGCGACTGCCTTCCTGGACCAGCCCGGTGCCGGGCAAGTCTTGCAGATTCACGAATACATGCGGGGCGACGCTGAAATAATTCAGCGCGGCATCGGGTTCCTGGGTGACCAGCGCGCTCAGGCGCAGCTCCAGCGCACCGAGTTTGAGCAGATCACCGACCTTGGCCCCGAGTGCCTGTGCGCCAGCGCGCGACAACCACATTTCGCCGCGTGCGGGAATGCCTTGGGCGTCCACCTCTTTGGCGGCGTTATCGCTGCCGCCATTTGCGTCCAGCAAACGATAGCGACCACGCAGCGGATAGCCGTGGCCGAGCGCGCGAATGTCCGAGAGTTTCAGCTGATCACCATGGCGCAACATGCTGGGAAAGCCCATGGTCTCGGTGCTGAGCAATCCGTTGCGCCGAGCAAACTCGCGCGGTGCGGCACCGATGGGTTGATCAGCGCGCAGCACTGCATCACCGCCAAGCAGGCGATTGGCCTCCAGCGCCAGCCCGGTTTCGGCGCGGTCAGTGATGAAGCCAACTGCCGTCACCGCGGTCACCGCCAGAATCAATGCCGCCAGAAGTACGCGAACCTCACCGGAGGCAAGGTCGCGGCGCAGCAAGCGCCACGACATCGGCAACCATGACGTCAGACTCCATGACGTCAGACTCAACGACCTCCGACTCCAGGACCTCAGCCGAGTGCGCATCAACGGCTCACCAGGCGACCGGCGCGCAGACGAAGAATGCGCCCACAGCGCGCGGCCAGCTTTTCGTCGTGAGTTACCAACACCAGCGTGGTGCCGAGTTGACGATTCAGATCAAACAATACTTCAATGATCGCCGCCCCGGTTTCGGTATCGAGATTGCCGGTGGGCTCATCGGCGAACAACACAGCGGGCGCGGTGACGAAGGCGCGCGCCAATGCCACACGCTGTTGCTCACCGCCGGAAAGTGTACGCGGGTAATGACTCAGCCTCTCGCCCAGCCCGACTTTTTGCAGGATGGCGCGCGCGCGCG
>JAWXCG010000189.1:0-7694 GCA_034440555.1 Pseudomonadota bacterium | reverse complement strand
TGGCTCCCCGAGCACTCCTTACTACGAACCGCCATTGTGGTCTCACGGTTGCCGCGGTTTTGTCTCAAGCGGCACGCAGCGTAGGGGTAATTTATGCAAGGGATGAAGAGTTTGATGCCGCGCGTTCTGTTGGCGCTGGCGATGTGTGCTGTGCCGGGTATGGTGATGGCTGAGGATCCGCCATTGATTCGCCTTGATGTGGTCACGGCGACGAATGGCGTGTGCAACTACGCCTACTCACTGAGTGCAAATGAAGTGCGGCTTGTGTATTGCGACTTGGCTGCGCTGCCGATCCGTAGATTTTCAGCGGTCGCTGAGAGTGGCAGTTTCACAGTTCTGGGCTACGTATCGGACGTGTTCGAGACCCCGGCGGGGGTGATCATGGTGCTGCGCAACCAAGTTAATCGGGCCCAGACCGGAGTAGCAAAGATCAGCCCGTTCGACACGTTCGAGCGTGTCCCGCGTGGTTCGCCCTGACCAATTGCCTATGACCTAGTCAGCGGTGGGCCAATTGCGCCCACCGCTCCATTAGCGTCAGGCGCGGGGCTCCGCTTTCTTTTGGCGGCGTCGATCAGTGTGATCCGCTTGAGTTGGAACAATGCTGCGCATAAGTTCAACCATAGCCTTCTGTTGCGATTCGCTTAGTTGCCCAAAAAGCTGAACGATTTGGCGACTCCTGTGGTCCGCTGGAGAGACCTTACCAATCTGATACACCGGCGATTGTTCTGCGCTGCGCAATGCGCCAGATCGTGGCAAAGAGTCACCGCAAATGAGTTGATCCAACGATGCGCCAAGTTCGCGACGTATCGACGCCCATAGCTCAAACCGTGGGGCTTTGTTGCCCAGCTCCCACTGGCTGATCGCCGATTTGGTAATTCCCAATCGATCGGCAAGCACATCTTGGGACAGGCGCGCGGCCGTACGCGCGTCTCTAAATCGCTCCCCGAATCTGGCCCCGGCCTTCATGATGCAAGGGTATTCCCTTGGTACTCAAACGGTGTATCCGATTGGTTGACACGGTCACACTGTGGGTATACCGTTCGCATATGGACAACCCGCATCCAATCCGCGCAGCACGCCAAGCCCGCCGACTATCTCAGCGCGGATTGGCCGAATCGCTTGGAATTACCAAGGCGACTGTTAGCCAGTGGGAGCTTGGCAACAAGATGCCCAGCCCCCGGCTGGCCATCTTGCTTCAGCAGAAATTCCCTCGACTCAGCCTTAAGAAAATCTATGCATCGGCCACGGCTGCGGAGGTTGCCAACTAATTCAGCGCGCAGCGCCAATCTGTCA
Source organism: Pseudomonadota bacterium (assembly GCA_034440555.1). GTDB lineage: Bacteria > Pseudomonadota > Gammaproteobacteria > Xanthomonadales > Ahniellaceae > 0-14-3-00-62-12. The sequence continues at coordinate 6,401 of JAWXCG010000189.1, read as the reverse complement.
TGCGCCGGGGCGCATAGGCTGAACGCTGCGGGGGTGAGGGAGACCTTGAAATCAATGGCCGCACCGTAGGCCTGGCGCAAGCCGAATCCCCATCGGTAAAAGGTGTCCCCGGCAGAGTTCCAGCTCTGCCGGGGACGGGTGAGGGTCTCCGGTTTCGAAGCAGCTACCCTCATCCGTGATTCTGTCATGGGTGTGGATCAAATCAGAGACCCGTTCGTTCGGAAAGTGAGAACGCGACGGGGGTTCACAATGGAATTGTTCGACCGGCTCGACCGGATGATGTACGACACGGTTCACGACTATGTGGACCGCAGGACCAGGACTCGGGGCGCGGTGGCATTAGCGCCAAAGGTCGGACTGCAATCGGGCACCCTGAGCAATAAGGTGAACCCGACCATCGATACGCATCAGCTCGGGTTGCGGGAATCGGTCCCGCTGCAGCTGGCGGCAAAAGATTTTCGCATTCTGCAGGCTTACGCATCAGCCCTTGGCCATTGCGTCTATGCGCTGCCAGATGACTGCGTCGGGTCTGATGTGGAGCTACTGACCCAGTACGCCGACTTCCACGTGACCGTTGGCAAGCATTCCGGAGTGATCCGCGAATCGTTGCGCGACGGTCGCATCAATCCAGCAGAGATAGCCGCAGTGCGAGGGGCATTTGATGACCTCGTTCGCGCTGGCCTGTGCGTCCTGCTCCGCCTTGAGGCCTTGGCCGATGCGTAGATTCCCCAACTACGTCGCGCCGCCCACCCTTCGTCGTGAAAACGGTATCGCGCGCGTCATCGTCCCCCCTGTCGATGCGCGCTTGCCTGCCTTTCTCGGCCAAGGCCTCTTCTATTTGTTTCGCGCCAAGTTGCTGTCGCGCTATCTGCCGACCAGATCGGAGAGCGCCGATGTCCGCTGAGGTTTGGGAAATCCTGCCGCACGAGCGGGTGCCATTTGAGCGGCGAATCAAGCTGTTGCTTGGCGTGCCCGTGACGTTCGGCGACTTGATGTTGGTTTTGCTGCGCGACCGACAGGTGAATGGCGAGCCTTCGGCAGTGCGCATGGTTTGGGAATTGCGCAACACGGGGCGAATTGAAACCACTGCAGTGACCGCGGTCGACCTAGCTGCCAATGGCCGCTGGTTGCCAGTAGCGGTGTCTTCGTTTGGAACGGTGATGTTCAACGTGGAATCCCCGGCGTGGCCATTGATTGCCACCCGGCAAGGCGCGCGCGGCGCCCTCAATCAACCTATGGAGTCAGCACAATGATGGAGAACGGTTTAGCCAAGAGCATCAACTCTTGCGCGTTCGTGTGGTCGCCGGAGTCACGCCGATTCATTGCGCTTATGGCCGGCCCCTTCTGCATGCAGTTGTCGATGCTGGAGGCGTTGGCGCTGGCCGAGCTGATGCGTCAGATGTCCCGACATGCGCGTGCCTCGAGAACACATTCCACGCTTACACAAATTCGAGAAGAAAACTGGTCGGTGGTCGCGTCCGATGCTGGCAGCGTAGCTCTGCTGCGTCGGGCGTTGATGTTGCGCTTCACACCAGATGAAGCCGATATTGCTGCGGAGCTGCTCGAGGAAGCGGCCGACGCGATGAACCCAGAACGATTCGGTGAGGTGGCCAATGCATGAGGCCATCACCAATCGCCAAGTGTTCAACCGATACCTCACGGAGCGGGAGGAAAAACAGCTGTTGCATCACGTCAAGTCGATCGACAGCCCTTACGCCAAGCGCGACCTGTACTGGATGACGCTCGCGCGACAAACAGGCATTCGCATTGGCTCGATTGCTGGACTGACCGTCGCGGACGCGCGCGACGCGCTGGCGGTGAAACGCCTCACTTTGCGAGATGACATCGTGAAGGGTCGACGCGGATACAGCGTGCCGCTTAACACCGGGGCGATGGCTGCACTGCGCGCCCTGCTGAAACTGCGGGTCGACCTAAAGCTAACGGCAGACGCAGATGCGCCCCTGATCTGGTCGCGGCAGTCTCAGCGAATGACCGTGCGGCAGTTCCAGTTGCGCATGCAGTACTGGGTCACTCAGTCAAAGCTTAGCGTGAAAGCGACACCGCATTGGTGGCGGCACACTTTGGCAAAGCGGCTCATGGAACGAAGTGTCGGGCGAGACCCACAGGCGTTCGTGCAGGCGTCGCTTGGCCACCACTCGCGCGACTCCACCGCCGTTTACACATTGCCCGACCGCGAAGATCTTGCGGCCGCCCTTCAATCTGCTTGCTAGGGCCAACGCCATGAACAAAACGAACCCGCGCTCCGTGATCGTCGTTGGACGGGCTTCTCCCGGAGAGACAATAGACACTGCAATGCTGCAGAGGCACTTCGGACTCGAGCTGCTGCTGGCTGATTGGCATCGCGGCCAGTACATCCCGCACTACAACACACTGGTGTTGACGGCCGATTTTCCGCAGCGCGTGACGCACTGCGATGTTGTGCGCTTGGAAGACGTGATCGCAATTGCGAAGGCGGCCTGACATGGCCGCCATCTGGACCGTCCTCGGCGTTTTGTACGTGATGACCGGGGTGTGGCTGATGCTGAAAATGGACAACAGCCGCCGGTTTTATGCGCTGCTGGATCGCTTCAGTGTGCCGCAACAATTCGCATGCGCGATCACCTGGCCGATTGCACTGCCGCTGATCATTTGGGGGTATCGCCGTGGCTAACCCGGACTTGCATTCAGCGGCGTTGCCGGGTGTGGTTGCGCGCGATCTTTCGCCTGACCTGCAGCGCAAGGTATGGAACCGCGTGAAGACGACGCAGCCTGCCCTGGCGCAGGTACTCGGCACCGATCCCTTCATTGCCCGGCTGCGCGCTGAGCTTGGCGCGAGCCCAGTGTTCAGCAGCGAGTTCGTACGCCAGGCGAAAGTCGCATGAACCGCGCGAAGAACGGCGGTGACCTTTTCGGCGAAAAGCCGCGCCGCAACGTGCGGCGAATCAAGCGCACTGAGGTTGCGAACGGGTACGCCGCGCCGCCCGGTACCGGCCCAAGCATCGAGAGCTGCAGCACTTGCGCACACTGCAAGTTTCGCGAGCTTTCGAACCGTCAGCGATTCTACAAGTGTGGACGGATGTTGTCGCAGTGGGACCGGTCCCGCTCGACCGACATCCTGATCAAGTCGCCCGCCTGCCGGCTGTGGGAAGCCGGCGAACCCAGCCTCAGCACCACCTACATCAGAAGCTGGTAACCATGGCATCGATTGCTGAATTGAAACGGATCATTGATCTGCACGACTTGGCGTCGCGGCTGAGCCTCAAGCGCCCCGGTGGCGACACCGGCAACTACTGCAGCCCGCATCATGCGGACAAGTCGCCCAGCCTCAGCATTTTCAAAGATGGCAAAGCGTGGAAAGACTTCAGCGACGACGACGCCGGGGGCGACTGCGTCAGTTTAATTATGTTCGTGGAGGGCATCGCCGATGTGCCCTCCGGAATGCGGCGGCTGCATGAGATCTACGGTATAGCCCACGATCGCAAGGACATCGCGCCGCGTGCCCGTCGCTCGACGGTTGATTTCATCGCTGATCGCTGCATGCAGGACACTGCGCCGGCCACGGCGTATTTGCTGAGCCGCGGCGTCAAGGAAGTGGCGATCAAGCTGGGAATTGCGCGCAAGACAATCGGATTCACAACATGGGTCAGCGACAAAAAACCTGCGGGTGACGTTGGCCATGCCGGCCCGGGCGTGGCGTTCATCGTGCGTGATTCGATGGGCACCGCGGTGGCTGTAGACGTGCGCTATGCGGACCCTGTGTTGAACGGCGGAGTGAAGACCCAGACGCAGGGCGAGAAGGATGGGGTGTTTTGGACCGCATGTCCGGTGAAGCTGAAGCAAGCCCGCACCGTTTATGTAGTCGAGAGCGCCATCAATGCGCTATGCGTCGACAGCTGCGGCATGGCCTTTACCGCTGCGCTGGCAATTCGAGGCACCGGTAACGCGCCCAACATCGATTGGTCGCTGTTGATCGGCAAGCAGGTGATTCTGGCGCTTGACGCCGACTTGCCCAACGAAAAAGGCAAACGCGCTGGTGCCGAGGCGAGCTGGGTGATCTATGACCTGCTGGTGGGTCTGAACATCGCCTGCCAAATGGTCGACCAGACGCAGTGGTACAAAAACGAACTAAACGATGTTGCCGATATCGCGCAGAAGATGCCCGCAGAGCTGAAGGCGCGGATGGTGGACGTGGAGCCGTGGGCTATCCCTGGCTTACCCGGTAAGGACGGCCCGCAGGGTCGCAATCGTGTGTTTCTGCCGATGCACGACTTCGCCGTCTATTGGCGGTTTCGCTGCAAAGCCGACTTCACGTCCTACGTGACCAAGGTCGAGACCACTGCGGAAGGAAACGAGCAGCCGCAGTTCGAGGATGTCGCTGGCTTTCGCGTGGCCGCAATATCGCGCGTCAGCATCGCCGGTGCTACGGCAATGATGACCGGCGAGCTGGACCTGCAGCCCGAGGTCGTGTTCGCAGTTGGGGTGCAGACGCCGCGGCACGGCGCGAAGCTGATACGTCGCGTCTTCGACGACGACAAGCTGCACAACAGCGATATGTGGAAGCGCTTTGGCCCGGTGTTCAATCAGGCGCGCTTGCTGCGCCTGGTCAACATCATGGAGCGCAGCGCCGAGTGCGGCGCGCGCGACGCGATCAACTTTGTCGGATTGGCCTACCGCAACTGCAAGCCGGTGGTGAACGAAGGTCCGGACTGTTACTTCAGGGACCCCGAAAAGCAGTGCCCGTATAACAACCTGGTGTTCGCGAGCGGCACGACAGCGGACGCGCAGACCGTGATTGCTGCATATCAGTCCACGTTCAAAGGTAATCGCGCGCTGCTGGCGCTGGTGTGGTCGCTGGGCGCGCACCTTAAAGCGTTCATTGGCTTCTGGCCACACCTTGTCATGCAGGCCGAGAAAGGAAGCGGCAAGAGCACCCTGGTGAAACGCCTCGAGCGAACCGTGGGCATGACCGTATTCAGCGGTCAGTCGCTGATGACGGAGTTTCGACAGCTGTGCAGCGTCAGTTACACGTCGCACCCGGTTGGATGGGAAGAGCTGAGCGCGCGCAAACAGGACGTGATCGACAAAGCGGTTGCGCTGCTGCAGGAGGCCTACAACTACACGCCGACACGCCGCAACAGCGACATGCTGCCGTACCTAATTTGTGCGCCCGTGCTTTTGGCCGGCGAAGATGTGCCGGTTCGAAGCCTGCTTGGCAAGTTGGTCCAGACGGACTTGAGCAAGCGCATGGGTCCGCTAATGCCAGAAAACCTGCCGCGTTTCCCGGTGCGGCAATGGTTGCAATTTCTGTGTGAGCTAACGCGCGAGCAAGTGCTGGAGCGACTCACCAAGTGGGAAAAGTGGTGCGGCGCGAAAAGCCGCGCCACGGGCGACAACGGGGCGCCATCGCTTGATGCGGATGACCCGGGTGCCAGCCGCGTGATGCGCAACTACAGCGCGCTCGCATTGGCCTGGTCGCTGCTGTGTGAGTTTTCCGGTGTAGACCCAGAGCAGGGGAATTTCCTGCCTGATCTGCGCGAAGAGATGAATGCTTTCATCAAGCGCACAAGTGGTGATCGCCAGCCCTGGGTGTGGATTCTCGAGACGCTGACCAGCGAGATCGAATCGCACCGGTTCGAACACCCGTACTTGTTCGACGAGGTAGACGGAGAAGCGTGCATCCTGCTTCGCCCGCAACACGTAATCGATCACATCAGCACCGACAGTCGACTGCGACAGATGTGGGACGGCCTGCCGGTGAAGACTGGCCGTGTGTTTGCTGCGCAGCTCGCTCACGCCGGACTGGTGGTCAAAGACGAGTGCGACAAACGCATCAACAGCAAGCGCGTTGCCCACCTGACTGCACTGTCGCTCGATCGCATGCGCGGCTACGGGTTGTACCTGTCCACACCAGATGCAGGCTACGCGTCATGAGCACATCGACCGCGCCGATGTTGACTGTGGTGCCACCGCTTGAGGAAGGCGCGTGGGCGCCGATTACGGACGAACTGCTGTTCGCGTGGAAGCACGCGGCTGAACAAGATCGCAAGCGCGAAGCCGCTGGGCCGCGCGCTCGCACACCGGCCGCAAGGCCAAATAACCGGAGCGTAAGAGCATGAACACCAACACCAACACTGAAATAAAACTAGACGCGAACCTCCAGCCCCTCTCTGACGGCCAGCCTCACGTATTCACTCACAACCCTTCGATGAACCTGCTGTGGTTGCGCGAAGACGCGCACTCCGAAAGTGTCACTGCAGCCGAAGCAGATCGAATCGTGAGCGAACTGCGTGCCGGTGGCTTCGACGATTGGCGCCTCGGCGTTCCGCAGGAGCAAATCACCTGTGTCGACTACAGCCGCAGTGGTCCGGCCGCGAACACAGATCTCTACAACGTGCGGCCCG
>JAWXCG010000188.1:0-4347 GCA_034440555.1 Pseudomonadota bacterium | reverse complement strand
TCGCTGAAGGGGTTGTCGTTGCTCACCTGTGGTCGCCAGAAGCTGGGCTCGATGCCGAGGTCGACGAGTTTTTCGGCCAGCGTTTTTGATCGCATCGGCACTGCGCGCTTCTTCTTCATGGTGCGTGTCCTTTCAGTTGAAAGAAAAAGGGCTACCGTTGCCGATAGCCCTGTCTAATCTTTTCAGGAGTGAATCAGATTGAACGGCAGCCCTTACCGTTCCTTCCTGACACCCTTAAATGGTTCTCCGCCTTGCTTCGCCGGCATGAATTGCCCGTTTCCGGTGTCGCGTTTTTGCCAATTGCCGTTCTCGCGTGGGAACTGAGTACGTTCCCGAACGGCGCCGTTTCGGTGACCATCTCCTTTTGGGGGATTGGTAGCCATATCAAGCCTCCTGTGTTGGTGCGGTTGGTGCGTAGCGCTTCACGGCAGCGATCCCGTTCTGTGCGCCTTGCTTGGTTGTGTAGCCTTCGCTCTGGCTTACCGTTTCGCCGTTTGAGGCGACGAGGCGGAAGTACCACTGGTAGTTCTGGCTGCTTTGCCAGAGGAGAAACTTTCCCATTTTTATGCATCCTTGGCCCGTACCCCGGACCGAACAGGGCACCGGGAAAAACCGGCACGGAACGTAAGATACATCCATACGAAACTGTTTGGCAATTGTTGCCAGACGCTTCCGTGATGGTTAATCTTTACAACCCCCGGAAGAACGAGACGTGTCATGTCATTCGCAAGCCGGTTGAAGCTGCTACGGCTGCATAGCGGCCAATCACTTCAAGACGTTGCAGACAAAGTCGGACTGAGCAAGCCCCATGTTTGGGAGCTTGAAACGGGTAAGAGCAAGAACCCGACCAAGGACGTGCTGGAGAAGCTCTCTGTTCACTTTGGCAAGTCGATTGCTTACCTCGTTGGTGAATCTGATGACGCAGAGGACGACGCCAAGCTTGGTGTCATGTTTCGTGAGTTGCGCGCACTGGGCAGCCGTGACAGAGACCTGATCGAAACCTTGATTCAAGACATGCGAAAGCGGCATTCGAGTGAATCTTGATCGCATGGCGCTTGCCGATATCGGTAACCCTTCCAAGCTAGCCGAAGCAATCATCGGTCAACTCGGCACTGACGGACCACTTGCAACTCCTATCGACGAAATTGCGTTGGCGCTCGACATCACAAGCATCAAAGACCTGGATGCTGAGGGTTTCGAGGGTGCGCTATTGACCGACGATGCCAAGAGTGAGGGCGTCATTCTGGTAAAGCGCAACAGCATTCCCGAGCGTCGTCGCTTCACTATCGGACATGAACTCGGGCACTTCTTATGCCCATTTCATGTGCCAAGTGAGGGGGGCTTTCGGTGCAGCGGGAAGGACATGATCGCGTCCGAAGCTGCTGTGGACTGCCGTACGAAGTGGGAGGTTGAGGCAAACGCTTTTGCGGCCGAGCTGCTCATGCCGCGCTCAACGTTTCTAAGGGTATTGCGTGCGCGAAAGGTTCTTGAGCTTGAGCGTTTGGTCAAGATCGCGGATGACTTTCAGGTAAGCAAGATCGCATGCGGGAGGCGCATCGCCGATGTCGGTGATGAACCGTGTGCGGTGCTCGTATCGCATCGGCGAACGCTTAAAACACTCTACCGGAGTAGAGAGTTTCCGTTCATTCCGTTGCGCATCGGCATGCAGCTTCCTACAAAGTCACGGAGTGCAACATTTGAAGGCGCGCCAGGCGCTATTTCGGAGACAGAAGAGTCAGAGTCGGCACTATGGACCGATGGTAGGCGCCAGGGTCTGGCGATTTTTGAGCAAGTGCTTGTTCAATTGACCGACTATCGGCTGACCTTGTTGACCTGCGAGCAGGCTGACGATGAAGATGTTGAGGCGGCTTCAGCGTGGAGTCCCAGATTCAAGTGATGACTCGCCCGGAACTGGTATAGCGAGGATTTGCTTGGTCGTCTCTTGGTGCGTCCGCTGCTTTGGAGGTTGGCCCTGACACCACGATCACCGGCAGAGTCGGTGGTGTGGTGCGTACGTGGACCAGGGCGCTGAAACTATGCGCACCGGGCATGCTCAAGTCGAGCAGCAGAAGCTCGGCGTCGGCTCTGTGTCCAGCAAACTCAGCAGACTTCCGACCTGATCGGCCAGGCATACGCGCGCATCGGGCAACACCGCCTGCACCTCGCCCTTGAGCGCGATGCGAAACAAGGGGTGATCATCAGCGATGAGAACCGTATGCGACATGGCGTGCTACTGGTTGAGCCGTTCGTTGACCAGGGACGTGACCACCGAAGGATCAGCCAGTGTCGAGGTGTCACCCAGTTGATCGGTTGCGTTTTCCGCAATCTTGCGCAGAATGCGGCGCATGATTTTTCCGGAACGTGTCTTCGGCAGACCCGGCGCCCACTGCAGCCAGTCAGGCGATGCGATCGGACCTATGTCGTGCCGCACCTGGGCGACGAGTTCCTTGCGCAGCTGTTCGCTCGGTGCAACGCCAGACTTGAGCGTGACATACGCGTAAATGCCCTGGCCCTTGATGTCATGTGGCGCGCCAACGACAGCGGCTTCTGCCACCGCGACATGACCGACCAGCGCGCTCTCGACTTCAGCAGTGCCGATGCGATGGCCGCTGACATTGATCACGTCATCGACGCGGCCGGTGATCCAGTAGTAGCCATCGTCGTCGCGGCGCGCGCCATCACCGGTGAAGTATGTGCCTGGATATGTGGCGAAGTAGGTATCAAAAAATCGCTGCGGGTCGCCGTAGACGCCGCGCATCTGGCCGGGCCAGGAATCAAGCAGCACCAGATTGCCGTCGGCCGCGCCTTCAATGATTGCTCTGGTCGCATCCACCAGTGCCGGAAAGATTCCTGGCAGGGGCAACGTGGCTGAGCCGGGCTTGGTGTCGATGGCGCCAGGAAACGGCGAGATCAATGCACCCCCGGTTTCGGTTTGCCACCAGGTATCAATGATCGGGCAACGTTCCTCGCCGACAATGCGGTGATACCACTGCCATGCCTCGGGATTGATCGGTTCGCCGACTGTGCCGAGCAGCCGCAATGATTTGCGCGACGTCTTTTGCACCGGCGCATCGCCCTCGCGCATCAACGCCCGGATTGCGGTAGGTGCCGTGTAAAAGAGCGTTACGCCGTGGCGATCCACGGTCTGCCAGAAGCGCGAGATGTCCGGATAGCTCGGCACGCCTTCGAACATGACTGTGGTCGCGCCATTGGCGAGCGGGCCGTACACCACATAGGTATGCCCGGTCACCCAGCCGACATCGGCGGTGCACCAATACACGTCGTCTGCTTTGAGATCAAACAACACTTCGTGCGTATAGCTCGCCCACAGCAAGTAGCCGCCAGTGGTGTGCAGCACGCCTTTGGGTTTACCCGTAGAACCGGAGGTATACAAAATAAACAGCGGGTCCTCGGCGTTCATCGACTGCGCGCTGTGTTCGTTTGGTTGATTGGCGATCGCCTCGTGATACCAGCGGTCGCGCGCCTGCCACTGGATATCGTTGCCGGCATGACGCAGCACCAGTACGTCTTTGACCATGTGCGTGTCGGGACGGGTCAGCGCCTCATCGACATTGGCCTTGAGTGACACCACTTTGCCGCCGCGCCAGCCACCATCAGCGGTAATCACCAACTTCGAATTGCAGTCGGCGATGCGACCGGCCAAAGCGTCGGGAGAAAAACCGCCGAATACGACGGAGTGGATCGCGCCCAGTCGCGCGCATGCGAGCATCGCCACAGCCGCTTCGGGAATCATCGGCAAGTACAGCGTAATACGATCGCCCTTGACCACACCCAGCGCAATCAGCGCGTGCGTCAGTTGACAGACCATGGCGTGCAGTTCGCGATAGCTGATGCGGCGCGTCGGTTTGGACGGGTCGTCGGCTTCGAAGATAATTGCAGTCTTGTCAGGTTGCGTGGCCAGATGCCGGTCGAGGCAGTTGACGGCCACATTCAGCTCACCGTCCTCGTACCAGCGGATGCGGAAATCTTGGCGATGGAAGCTGACGTTTTTGATCTGCGTCGGCGCACGGCTCCAGCTCAGACGCTGCGCGAGTTGTGCCCAGTAGCGCTGGGGGTCGCTGATTGCCAACGCTGTTGCAGCTCGATGCTCAGCGAGCGAGACGCGTGCATTGGCGGCAAATTGCGCTGGAGGGGCATAACACGCGGACACAGCAGATTTGGACATGGCAGGACTCCGTAAGTGCGTTGCTCAGTTTTCGTTATAACGCAATTGGGGAACCTCTGAATAAGTCCGGAGCCGCGATAGCCCCCTGAGTCAGGGGGCGAAAAACCGCAGGTTTTTGGGGGTTTGGCAAGCAATAAGCAGTGTGGCGAAGACGAAGTGGT